>JBILPX010000098.1:0-9715 GCA_044373565.1 Roseomonas sp. | reverse complement strand
TGACGGTGCTGTTCATGGGCACCATTATCCTGATCGCCCTGGTGCGACCGGATTTGGTGCGGCAGAAGGAAATAGTTGATCCACTGCGGGAAAGGCTGAAGCGCCTGGTGGATTTGCTGCCGCCCCGGGTGATTTTCGGCATCATCATGGGATCGATCTACACTGGCTGGGCCACGGTGACGGAAAGCGCCGCCCTTGCGGTGGTGGTGGCTTTGCCTATCGCCGCGTTCTATGGGCGGCTTTCCATTCGCATGCTGCATGATTGCTTCGTCGCCACCGCCAATCTGACCGCGATGAGCATGCTGATCCTGGCCGTTGCCTTCTATTTAAATTTCGTCATGGGGTTGCTCGGGGTCACGCCCGCGCTTGGTGCTTTTGCTACGAGTATTGGCGCCAGCCCGCTGGAACTGATTATCGCGCTCACGGTCTTCTATTTGCTGCTGGGCATTTTTTTCGAGACCCTGCCCATGCTGGTGGGCACCGTGCCCATTGTATTCCCGGTGATTGTCGCGGCAGGCATTGATCCTGTCTGGTTTGGTGTTTTCATCGTGCTGATGTGCGAAATCTCATTGATCTCGCCCCCCGTCGGCATGACACTTTACGTCATTCAGGCGGTCAGGCGGGAAGGCACGATTGCCGAGGTGTTCCAGGGCACCGTGCCGTTCTTCATCGCCATGGTGGTGATGACAGCGCTGCTGATTGCCTTCCCGGAAATGGCGCTCTGGCTGCCCCGGATCAGCTTCGGGCCATAGGTCTTGATCTGGAAATCAGCAGTGCATCCTGCCATGAGGCGCACATGAAACGCCGCGCACGCAGGTTTGGAAGATGCTGATTCTCGCCCTTGAAGGCGCGCTCGCGCAGTGTTCTGCGGCGCTTCTGCGCGATGGCACCGTACTGGCCGCGGCCCTGCATGACGCACCGCGCGGCCAGCCCGCTGCCCTGCCCCCCATGGTGGAGCAGGTATTGGCGGAAGCGGGGGTCGCGCCTGCGGCGCTGGACGCCATTGCGGTCGGCGTCGGGCCGGGCGGATTTACCGGGCTTCGCACCGCCATTGCGCTGGCGGAAGGCTTGGCGCAGGCACTCGGCAAGCCCTTGATTGGGGTGACCACGGGGGAGGCTTTGGCAGCAGAAGTGCCACAAGCCTTGCGGGCAGACCGGGCGCTTTGGTCCGTGCTGGAGCAGCGCCATGGCCGCGTTGTACTGGAAATCTTCCGGCCCGGGGCTGCCCTGCCTGAAGCGCCCGTGATCCTGCCGCTCGCGGCCCTGGCTGATCCCGAAGGACCCGTTTTGTTGATCGGTGATGCGGCGGCGGCGGTGGCGGCGGCGCTTATCGCCCGCGGCTTTCAGGCCAGAGCCGAGCCACCCGCCCTACCCTCGGCGCAGGCGGTGGGGCAAGTTGCGCATCAACGGCTTATCGGCACTCTGCCGCCGCGCAGCGCTGCGCCGCTTTATGCCGAACCGCCGGCCACCACACGGCCAGAATAGATCCCATGTCAGCGCATATCGAAGCTGTGGGGCCTGAGGCAGCGGCGCTGCTTGCGGAGATCCATGCCGAGGCCTTCGCGGCCAACCAGGCTTGGGGGGCGGCGGCAATCGCGCCCATGTTGGAACTGCCGGGGCATTTTGGCCTGGTCGCTATCAGCCAGGATCAACCGCTTGGCTTTGCTTTGGCGCGGGCGCAGGGGCCGGAAGCCGAAATAGTGACCATCGCCGTGCGGCCCGGGGCGCACGGCCAGGGATATGGGCGCCTTTTGCTGGCCAGCGTCATGGCCGAAGCGGCGCGGCGCGGTGCGGTCGAAATATTCCTGGAAGTTGCAGAACCCAATGCCGCTGCACGCGCGCTTTACGCCGAAGCTCAGGCGCGGGAGGTTGGGCGAAGGCCGCGCTATTACGCAGATGGCTCGGATGCCTTGGTCCTTCGGATTGCCTTGGCTGGACCAATTAAATCTTGAACATCGTTACAGTCGGCTCTTTAGGAATTTCACCCCCGGCGCAGTAGGATAACGGATTCCCCGTTTTCTTCATCCACTATGCCTACCACCTGATGCCCCTGTTCCTGCGCGGTCAGGGGGACATTACGGCGCGGCTCTGCACCACGCAGCCGGATTTCCAACATTTGCCCGGTTGTCATCTGGTCGAGCGCAAGACGCACCAGGACGAACGTCATCGGACATATTTCCGATGAGATATCAATGCGATGATCTGGGTTTACGACGGGTGGGCTCATTGCGATGACGGCGCTCCAATAGGGCGCTCTTCTTTTAGGATATACGGATCGATCCAGTAAACACGCGATGAATGCCTTAAAACAATACTTGCATTTCTTTCGCAATGAAATTAGAGGATTTCCACGCCTATGAAACTACTTTTTTCATCGGAAAAGTAAATGTACCAACAAGTTGTCGCCCTTTCGCCGTGTCAGATCGCGGTGTAGAGGCTCTCACGCAAAACAAAAACAAGCAGGGGAATTTATTTATGTCTGAAGGACAGGCTCCGGCCAATATTCTGGCTCTCACTGCCCAGATTGTCTCAGCGCATGTCTCACATAACGCGGTTGCGGCGGCTGCCTTACCGGCCTTGATACAGGAAGTACACCGGACATTGTCGTTCATCGAAGCCGCGCCGGCGCCAGCAACACAACGCCCTGAACCCGCCGTACCAATCGCGAAATCCATAACACCGGAATTCATTTTTTGCCTTGAAGACGGCAAGAAAATGAAGATGCTCAAGCGACATTTGAAGACCGCCTTCAATATGACACCAGAACAATACAGGGTGCGCTGGGGGTTGCCGACGGATTACCCCATGGTGGCGCCGCGTTACGCCAAGCAGCGTTCGTCCTTAGCCAAGAAAATTGGGCTTGGTACCAAGCCCCGCAAACGCCGGGGCGCGGCCGCCTAAGCCCCCTGATTTCGTGACTGGAAAAACTATCCTATAAGCGTCTTTGCGGTCGGTGACGCTGGGGCTCTCCCGGAATTGAGCCGCCCTGGGACGGGATTGCTAATGCCAATCATTCAAGACAAAGCGGCATCCCCCGAAGCGGGCTTTGAAGAATTGCGCGCCGGCAATTTGGGCGTGCGCCTTGCCACCAGCGCCGATGAATTGGATGCGGTGCAGGCGCTTCGTTACCGCGTTTTTTATCAGGAAATGGGCGCCCGTGCGGATGCCGCCACTGCCGCCAGCCATCGCGACCATGATGATTTCGACCCCGTCGCGGATCATCTGTTGGTGGTGGATCATGACCGGGGCGAAGGCGCCCAGTCAGTCGTCGGTACCTATCGCCTGATCCAGCGTGAGGGCGCCGAAAAGCTCGGGCGCTGGTATTCAGAAAGCGAATATGATGTCTCTCGCCTGGTGGCCTATCCCGCGCCGGTGCTGGAATTGGGCCGTTCCTGCGTGGATGCCGCCTATCGCAGCCGTGGCACGTTGCAATTGCTGTGGGATGGCATCGCGGCCTATGTCTTCCGCAATGACATTGCGCTGATGTTCGGCTGCGCTTCCCTGCCCGGCACGGATCTGGATGCGCTGGCTGATCAACTGACCTATCTGCACGCTTTCCATCTGGCGCCCGAGGAATTACGCCCCTGCGCCCTGCCGGGGCGCTTTGTGGAAATGTGCCGCAAGGACCCGGGAAGTATAGACAAGCGCGCCACACTCGCCGCGCTGCCGCCGCTCGTGAAGGGCTACTTGCGCCTGGGTGGCTTTGTCGGCGATGGCGCTGTCTTGGATGAGCAGTTCAACACGACCGATGTTTCAGTGGTGGTGAAGACGGATCTCATAACGCAAAAATACCTAAAGCATTATGAACGCAAGCATGCAGATCGGTGAAGTCGTTACTCAAAAAAAGCAATCCGGCGTGATCCAGTAACAGGGATCACGCCGTCAGATCATCAGAATGGCAGGATGATATCCAACAATTCCTGCCCATAGCGCGGGCGCTGCACATCGCTGATCGTGCCCCGCCCGCCATAGGAGATGCGCGCTTCCGCCAAGCGGTCATGCCTCACCGTGTTGTCGGACCCGATATCCTGCGGGCGAATGATCCCGCCCAACTGCAGGTCACGTAGTTCCTGGTTGACGCGCACTTGCTGGCGCCCGACCACCACAAGATTACCGTTGGGCAGCACCTGCGAAACCGTAGCGGCGACGCGCATATTAATCTGCTCTGAGCGCTGCAGCGTGCCATTACCGTTGACATCACTGGTGGAACTCGCTGACACCATTTTTGAAGGATCAAAGCCGGCTGGGAATATCTGACCATAGGATGCTTGAAGCCCCAGCAGATCGGGGATTCCCATTTTTTCGCTATTGTCGCGATTACGCTTGGTGGCATTGGCCATATCGGCGTCATCGTCGATGGACACCAGAATGGTCACAAGATCACCAACGGACGCGGCGCGCTGATCACGCAAAAAGGTCCGGCTGCCCTGGCGCCAAAGGCTATTATTCTGCAAGGGCGGCTCACCTGGGTTTGGCATCGGCATCGTCACCGGGCGCCAGCGCGGATCGGAAGTCGGGTTTTCAATACCCGCCAATTCCGGGCCCTGGCCAAGGCGCGAAAGCCGTTCAGCGTTGCTACAGGCAGAAAGACTTGCCGCAGCAAGTAAAAGAATGGGTAGACGCATCATCAACTCCTCTCAGCGGTGCGGAGCGGGCTTGCGCCAAGACGCACCTGCACGCGACCCGGCCCAATCGCCTCCGCCTCCACCACAGTGCGGGAGGTGAGGTTCATCACACTCAGCCGGCCACCGCGCGAAGCCGCTTCCAGGGCGCGGCCTTGCGTGGTCAGTGACAGCCCAGGGCCTTCCACAACCATCAGCACGACTTCATTCTTGGCAATGATATGCGGCGTCATCAGGTCCGCAGACATGAAAGGCAGATCCGTCCCGATCGGGCGGCGCAATTGCATGCCAACCACATCTTCCAGGCGCTGCGCGGTGCCTGGGCGTACACGTTCGGCGCGCAGCTGCATCGGCCTGACATCATCGGGCTTCACGACATCACCAATTGCGAGGCGGCGCGTGGCGACAATGGCAGGCGCTGTGGCAATGGCCCGGCCAGCCACGCGCATGCGAATGCTCGGCATGCCATCCGCCATGACAACCAGCGTTGCGGCGAAGCGATTGGACCCGATTTCGTAATTTCCACCCTCAGCGGAAAGCCGCGGCAGGGCGTTCAGCGGCAAAATAGGCGGGGAAAACGCTGCAAGTTCAAGTTCAGAATCGACCGGCAGGCCCAGCGGGTGCAACTCGGCACGCAGTACCTCCATCGCGGATTCGCGCGATAGCGCCCGACCCGGGCGTTCGATCACGCTCCGCTCCGCACCAGAAGTAGGGCGCCATTCCACATTGAAGCGCCGCGCGATGGAGGCAAGCTGAGATGCTTCAATAACATAGCGTTGCCCTGGGGAGGGCGCGGTGCCCACCACCACATCGCCGCGGTTAGTTCCTTCGAATATATCGGAAATGCGAATGACCTGATCCTCGACCAGGCTTTGGGACCGCACGGCCACCATCTGCGCGCGCGCCATGCCGGGCAGCGCAAGCAGCCCAACAGGCAGCGCAAAAAGAAGGCGCCTATTCATTACTTAAGCCTTGTGAGGGTGGAGAGCATTTCATCGCTCGCCGAGATCACTCGGGAATTCATTTCATAAGCGCGCTGCGCGGTGATCAGCGCCGTAATTTCCTGTACGACATTGACGTTTGAGGTTTCGATGAACCCCTGAAGCACTTGCCCGTAACCAGCCTGACCAGGCGCGCCCAGCTGCGCATCACCAGAACCCGGTGTCGCCAGGAAAAGGTTTTCACCGACGGCTTCCAAGCCGCCCTCATTGGCGAAGATCGCAAGCTGGATCTGGCCAACATTCTGCGACTGCACCTGACCATCAATCTTCGCCAGCACTTCACCCGTGGCATTGATGGTGACATCACGCGCCGCCGGCGGGATGGTGATTGCCGGCTGCACGGTGAAGCCTTCCGCGGTCACGATCGTGCCCTGCGCCGAAAGCCCGAAGGTGCCATCGCGCGTATAGGAGGTTTCACCGGAAGGCATCAGCACCTGGAAATAGCCATTACCACGGATCGCGATATCGAAGCGGTTTTCGGTCTGTTGCAGATTGCCCTGTTCGCTGATCCGGTAGATCGCCGCCGTGCGCACACCAAGGCCAAGCTGCGCGCCGGAAGGCAGCAGCGTGCCGGTATCAGCGCTTTGAGAACCGGTGCGGCGCATGTTCTGATAAATCAGATCCTGGAATTCAGCCCGGCGCCGCTTGTAGCCGGTCGTCGAGATATTGGCGATATTGTTGGAAATGACTTCGATATTGGTCTGCTGGGCCTGCATGCCCGTGGCGGCGATGTGCAAAGAACGCATGGCGGTTATTTCCTATTCTGTCTTAAGAACGGCGGCGCATGATGCGCTCCACCGCGTTAGTGATGCGTTCACCTTCGCGTTCGGTGAACATGCTTGCGTACTGGAATTCGCGCATTTCCGCCGTCAAGCGAGTCATTTCCAAGATCGGCGAGATATTGCTGCCTTCAAGTGCGCCCTGCACCACCTTGGCGCGCTCCACTGGAACGGGCGCTTCATTATTGGCGTCGAACAGGCGATTGCCCTCGGCCATCAGATTCTGCGGCTTTTCGAAGCGCACCACTTGCAACCGCGCGATTTCGCCATTCTCGCTCTGGATCGTGCCAGATTTGGTTATTTCGATCTGGGTGTCCTGGGCCGAAAACGAGATCGGTTGCTTCTGAGAATCAAGTACCGCATTGCCTTCCTGATCCACCAGCCGGCCATTGGCGCCGATGGAAAAACGCCCAGCACGCGTATAGCGCTCACCCTTGGGGGTTTCGACAACAAAGAAGCCCTCCCCATCAAGGGCCACATCCAGCTTGTTGCCCGTGGTCTGCAGGCTGCCCTGGCTCATGTCGCGCCAAGTGGCGCGGTCCTGGGGGAAGGACATGGAAGAATCCCCCCGCATGCCGCCGGCGCCGCGCAGGCTTACCATCACTTGGCCAAATATCGGCCGCATGGCCCGGAAGCCAGGCGTATCCGCATTGGCGATGTTATGCGCTAGCGCCTGGGTAGAACGTTCCTGGAGCGACAAGCGCGAGAGCAGGATATAACCGGGCGAATCCATGATAACTCCATGCCAAGGTCCGAAACCGCAAACCTTCATTTGATGGTATTCAGGCCGCCAGCCTGTCAGGCCGGCCCGAAAAGTCCGTTTGGCCTTTCCGCAAAATCCTTAGTGCAACCGGTGTGCCATCCATTATAGTGGTTTCCCAAGGCAGAACTTGCCGGTCCAAACCTTTTTGGCCCGGCAAGGCCTGCCGCAAGGCTTCTTTAATCGGAGCCTGTCAGAATGCATCGCGAAGGAGAGTTTTATGTCAGGGCAAATTGAGGCCAGTGAGGAAGCGCAGACGGAAAAGAAGGGCGGGGGGCGCAAGAAGCTCCTGCTCCTTTTGGCCGCGCCTGTGCTGCTGGTCGCGATCGGGGCCGGGCTGTGGTTCGGGGGCATTTTGCCGCCCTTGCTCGGTATGGGCGACCCCGCAGCTTCGGCCCAACGCCAGGAACCTGGGCCACGCACAGTGACTTTCTTTGACATGCCGGAGATTGTCACCAACCTCAACGCCCCTGGGCGTCGGGCTGTCTATGTAAAGCTCCGCAGCAAGCTTGAACTGGCCCGTCCGGAGGATGGCGCCCTGGTGCAGGCCTCAATGCCGCGTCTGCTGGACCTGTTTCAGACATATCTCCGCGAAGTCCGACCTGAGGAGCTGCGCGGTTCGGCCGGCACCCAGCGCTTGCGTGAGGAACTGGTCGCCCGCGCCAATATCGCCGTGGCCCAGGCTGGCCGCGGTGACGCGCAGCAGATCCGCGTCAGTGACGTGCTGTTCCTGGAGATTTTGGTCCAATGAGCGGCACAGGCGAAGAAGAAGACCTCGCCGCCGCGTGGGGGGCCTCACTTGAGGAGGAGGCAGCCACTGATGCGGCGGCAGCGCCCGCCCCGGCGGCAGATGCGGCGCGGGTGCTCAACCAGGCGGAAATCGACAGCCTTCTGGGCTTTGGCGCCGGCCCCTCGCGTGACGCGGAGGAAAGCGGCATCCAGCGGATCATTTCCTCTGGCCTGATTTCCTATGAACGCCTGCCGATGCTGGAGATTGTCTTCGACCGGCTGGTCAGGTTGATGTCCACCACCTTGCGTAACTTCACGTCCGACAATGTTGATGTCTCGATTGACGGCATCGTGTCGCTCCGCTTTGGGGATTACCTCAATTCCATCCCGCTGCCGGCCATGCTTGGTGTCGCGCGGGCCGAGGAATGGGATAATTACGGCCTCGCGGTCGTGGATTCAGCGCTGATCTATTCAGTGGTGGATGTGCTGCTGGGTGGGCGACGCGGGACAGCGGCGATGCGCATTGAAGGCCGGCCCTATACCACCATTGAACGCACATTGGTGGAACGCTTGGTCGGCGTGGTGCTGGATGATCTAACGGCGGCGTTTGAGCCGCTTTGCCCAGTCAATTTCCGCTTCGAACGGCTTGAGGTCAACCCACGCTTTGCCGTGATCAGCCGGCCATCCAATGCCTGCGTGCTGGTCCGGCTGCGGGTGGATATGGAAGATCGCGGCGGCAAGCTTGAAATCCTGCTGCCCTATGCAACGCTGGAACCCGTGCGCGAATTGCTGTTGCAGCAATTCATGGGCGAGAAATTCGGCCGCGACAGCATCTGGGAAACCCATTTGGCCGAAGAATTGCGCCATACGGATATCGGCCTGGATGTGGTGCTGGATGAACAGATCATGCCGCTCTCTTCCGTGCTCAACCTGAAGGTTGGGGATCAGATTGCGCTTGGTGTGGCCCCCGGGGCTCCGGTCAGGCTGCGCTGCGGCGATGTGCCGCTTTTTGAAGGAGAAATGGGCCGCAAGGGCCAGCGCCTAGCCGTTCGGATCGAACGAGAGGTCGAACGTCGGAAGGGGACTTCGCCATGATGTCATTCTCCTGGCTCGAATGGGGCCTTCAGGTGACCCTGCTGGTGCTACTTGGCGCGGCGATCCCCTTTGCCGTCCGGCTTGAACGGGCCTTGCGCGAAATACGCAAGGACCGCAGCGCCATGGACACCAGCGCCCAGGGCCTTTCGGAAGCCGCTGCGGCGGCGGAATCGGCCATTCTGCGACTGCGCGCGACGGCGGAACTTTCCGGGCGCCAAGTGCAGGAACGGGTAACAACGGCGGAACCGCTGCGGGATGATCTACGCTTTTTAATTGAGCGCGCGGAAACGCTGGCGGATCGGTTGGAATCCCTGGTGCGCGTGGGCAGACCTATGGCCGGCCATGAACCGCCGCCCGCCCCGACATCAATCCGCCCCACCCGAGAGCCGCCAAGCGATGGCGGTCCGCTCCGCAGTCAAGCGGAACGCGACTTGCTGCGTGCCCTTTCCATCGGTACCGGAAAGGGGGCTCGCTGATGTTCAAACCGCGCCTTTTACCCTTGGCGATCATCGCCATGGGCGGCTTATTCCTTGTAAAGTCAGAAAATATCATTCGCCCGCTCCTGCGCGGCGAACCTACCCCAATGCCTTCGGTTGCTCCGGCACGGGCGGCAGAAATTGCCCCCCCGCTGTCGGTGGCGCCCGAAGCTACCCGCCCTGCCGGTGGCTTTCAGCGACTTGGCGCAAGGCCCGAAGGTGGGCTTGAGGAAGCACCAAACCCGATCTCCCA
>JBILPX010000422.1:0-3194 GCA_044373565.1 Roseomonas sp. | reverse complement strand
CCAGGCCGAACGCGCCCTGTTGGAACAACTGCGCGCCAGGCGGTCAGAACTGGAGGCGCGGGAACAGACCATCGCCTCCCGCGAATTGGTCCTGGCGGCGTCAGAACGCCGTTTGGGTCAGCGCATTGATGAACTGACGCAGCTTCAGCAGCGCCTTGAAGCCATGGAACGCACCCGTGGCGAACGCGAGGAATCCGGCTGGCGCGGCTTGGTGCGCACCTACGAAAGCATGCGCCCGCGGGAAGCCGCGGCGATTTTCGAGGAATTGGAATTGCCTGTGGTCATCCAAATCCTGGATCGCATGGGCGAACGAAAAATGGCACCGGTGATCGGTGCGATGCGGCCCGAAAAGGCCCGGATTCTCACTGCCGAATTGGCGAGACACCGGGCGAATCGGCCGGGAAGCGAGTAGGCCGAATGATCCGGTCGGCAAACGGTGGAGAACCATGGATAAGAACATCAATGTCCTGATTGTGGACGACTATCGGACGATGCTGCGCATCATCCGCAACCTTCTGAAGCAGCTTGAATTCAACAATGTTGATGAAGCTGTGGATGGGCAGGAAGCCTTGGCCAAGCTGCGCGCGGGCAATTTTGGGCTCGTGATCAGTGATTGGAACATGGTGCCCATGACTGGGCTTGACCTGCTCAAGGAAGTGCGAGCGGATCAGCGTCTGAAAGACATGCCATTCATCATGATCACCGCCGAAAGCAAGACCGAAAACGTGGTGGCTGCCAAGCAGGCCGGCGTTTCCAATTACATCGTGAAGCCCTTCAACGCTGAGACGCTTCGCGAAAAGATCGAAAAGGTGCTGGTCCATGCCTGACGGAACCCCCCAAGGGCCGGAAGGTGACCGGATTGAGGCAACGGTACGCGCTGTGCTGACAACCATGGCGGGCGATTTGACCGCCAAGGAATCCGTTCTGCTGGCCGAACTGGAAGGGCTTGGGCGCACCATCGCGCGTGCCAAGGCCGAAATCGCCGCCCTCAAGGTCGAAGATATTCGCGACGCGCATATCCCCTCGGCCACTGACGAATTGGATGCCATCGTCGAACATACGGCGCATGCGACCAATGAAATCCTGGATTGCTGCGAAACGCTGGAGCAGTTGCAATCCGAATTATCCGGCGAAGCGGCGGACAAGTTGCAAGGTGCCGTCACTCGGATATACGAAGCCTGTTCCTTTCAGGACATCACCGGGCAGCGGATTGGCAAGGTTGTGACAGCTCTCAAGGCGATTGAAGGCAGGATTGAATCGGTGGTTGCTGCTGCCAGCGGCATGCCGGGCCCCAATGCCGCCCCGGTGCCGGCTGCCGCGCCCGCGCATGATAATAAGCGTACCGAAGGCGAAAAGCTGGCCAATGGTCCGCAGCTTCCAGGTGCTGGCGTTTCGCAGAGCGAGATTGACCGGCTTTTGGCGAGCTTCGATTGATGCGATTTGCGGGTGCCTTGCTGATGATCTGGATCGCCTTTGGCGTTCCGGCCTTTGGGCAGCAGGCACCCGCTGTCGGTCTAAGGGTCGGGAGCCACCCGACCTATGGCCGGGTGGTGATGGATTGGCCCGAAGCGGTGACTTATCGGGCGGAGGAATCAGGTAATCGACTGATCCTCCGCTTTGATGCGCCGGCGCGATACGACCTTTCAGGCGCCTTGCGACTGCCCAAAAATGTTGAAAGCCTATCGGCGATTGATGGCGGGATCGCGCTGCAAGCCCCGCCCGGAACGCGGTTTCGCCATTATCGGCTGGGCAATCGTGTGGTGATTGATGTGCTGGATGGGGCCGAGGCCGGCACCACCGCGCCACCGGCCGGGGCTGTATCCCCAACGGCAATAACCGCCGCGCAGCCAAACCCGGCCGCAGCGCCACCGTCCACTACCGCGGCGCCACCGACGCAAGCCAGGGCAGCGCCGCCCGCCGCGCCAGCCGCGCGGCCGCCCCCCACGGCACCACCGCCACGAGAAGCCACACCCCAGACAAGCCCGGCTGCCACCGCATCCGCCCCGGCCCTTTCCGCGGCGGATGTTTCGCGTCCCGGGCCGGGGCCAAATGCGGGGTCCACACCCCAGCCTGCCCAGGCTGGAACACCCATGCCACCCACAGCCGCGCCGCCTGATACACCTGCACAGGCGCAGCCTGCTCGGTTGGCGCAGCCACTGGTTGTGGTACCGCCCCGGCGCACCACGCAGGTTGGACTGCTGCCGGAAGGGCGGGCTATTTCGCTTGATCTGGGGGCAGAAGCCTCCGCCGCCGTCTTTCGTCACGGCGATTGGGTGATTGCCGTGTTTGACAAGCCCGAGGCGCTGGACCTTTCTCAATTGCAGGGCAGCGCCATTTTCCGCGGCATGGAGACACGCCAGACCGGCGATACCACCATTCTTCAATTGCGCCTTGCCCCACCAGGCACGCTCCGCCCACGGCGAGAGGGCAATGCCTGGGTGATGGAAGCCTTCCGCGACGCGGTTGAAGCCAATCGCGCACTGACCGCCATAACGCCGGAATTGGATCAGGGGCCGCCGGTAAGGCTAGTGCTGCGCGCAGCACGCCCGGGCCGCAGCGTGACTGTGCTTGATCCCGAAACCGGCAGCCCGCTTCTGGTTGGCACCCTGCGGGAAGCCGGGCAAGCGGTTGCCATTGGCCGGCGCCAGCCAGAATTCCAACTACTGCCCGCCATGCTCGGCGTCGCGGTGCTCCCCAAAGGGGACAACATCCAACTGCGCGCGCTGAATGATCGCTTCATTCTGCAAGCCTCCGGGATGGATTCTCTGCGGCTTGGCGGGGATGCGGGGCGGGAGCCACTGGCCGAGGCCGCGACGCTCAGCCGCATCATGGATTTGCCTTCAGCCAATGCCGCGACACTTTTGGAAAGGCTGCGCACAGCCTCATCCAATATCGCCGCGGCAGGGCCGCTTGGCCGTTCTGAGGCGCGGCGCGACGCGGCGGAAACGCTGCTTGCCCTTGGCATGGCGCAGGAAGCCCAGGCCATGGCCACCGTTGCTTTGCAGGAAGACCCGCGCGCCGGGGCTGATGCTCGGCTTGTGATGGTACAAGCCGCCGCTGCTCTGGTCGCGGGGCGTGAGGCCGAGGCGCGGCAGCTTGAAAACACGCAAATGCCATCAAGCGATGAAACCACGCTTTGGCGCGGTTTTCTGGCCGCTGCGCGGGGCGATCACGCTGTGGCCGGCCCAGCCATT
>JBILPX010000055.1:0-12955 GCA_044373565.1 Roseomonas sp. | reverse complement strand
CTGCGGCCAGGGCGCGCGTGGCCGCGGCCCCGATGCCTTGCTGCGCGCCGGTTACCAGCGCCACCCTTGTTTCCCTTGCCATGGTCCGAACCCCTCGATTTCAGCGGGCAGGCTAGGCCCAAAAAGCCGGCTTGTCTTGAGGGCTTGCCCCGGCGCCCGCCCGGTGGCACCCCTTGTCAGAGAGGGAGGCGGCGCAGTGGATATTGCTGGAATGTTCTCGTTGCAGGGGCGCGTGGCGCTGGTGACTGGTGCGTCTGGCGTTTTGGGCGCGCATTTCGCGCGGGTTCTGCATGGCGCGGGTGCCTCAGTGGCCTTGGCCGCGCGGCGCGAAGCCGCGACGGCAGCGCTGGCCAGCGAATTGGGTGCACGCGCGGTCTCCGTGCCGCTGGATGTGACCGCGCCGGAGACCATCCCCCTTGCCTTTACCGCCGCGGAAGCTGCCTTCGGCGCGCCCTGCGATATTCTGGTGAATAACGCCGGCATCGCCGTGACCAAGCCCGCTTTGCAGCAAAGCGCTGAGGATTGGGATGCGGTGCTGGATGTGAATTTGCGCGGCTGTTTTCTGGTGGCGCAGGAAGCCGCCAAGCGGCTAGTGGCGGCGAAGCGCCCGGGCGTGGTGGTGAATATCGCATCCGTCCTTGGGGAGCGCATCATTCCGGGCGTGGTGGGTTATACCGCCGCCAAGGCCGGGCTTTTGCACATGACGCGCCATTTGGCGGTGGAATGGGCGCGGCATGGCATTCGCGTGAACACCATCGCGCCTGGCTATATCGCCACTGATATCAACCGCGACTACTTCGCCTCCGATTCCGGGCAGGCGATGATCAAGCGCATTCCGCAACGCCGGCTTGGCGCTGCCGAGGACCTTACTGGGCCGCTACTGCTGCTCGCTTCCGCCGCCGGGGCGCATATGACCGGCGCGGTGGTGACAGTGGATGGCGGCCATTCGATCAACCCGCTTTAGGTTTTGCCGCCATGGAATTCACCCTGCCCCCCGAAATTGATGATATGCGCCGGCGCATTCGCCGCTTTGTGGATGAAAAGCTGATTCCGCTGGAATCCGACCGCGCGAATTTCGATGAGCATGAAAACATCGCGCTCCATGTGCTGGCGGAAATGCGCAAGGCCGCGAAGGCGGAAGGGCTATGGGCGCTGCAAATGCCAAAGCGGCTGGGCGGGCAGGAATTGTCGCGCATTGGCATGGCCGCTTGTTATGAGGAAATGAACCGCTCCATCTTCGGCCCCGTGGTGTTCAATAGCGCCGCGCCGGATGACGGCAATATGATGATCCTGGATCGCGTTTTGCCGGAAGCGATGAAGCCGCGCTGGTTGCAGCCGATTGTGAATGGCGATGTACAATCCGCCTTTGCCATGACCGAACCGGATGGCTGCGGTTCCGATCCGAACCTGACCTATACCAAGGCGGAACGCATCGGCAATGATCGCTGGCGCATCACCGGGCGCAAATGGTTCATCACCGGCGCCGGCAATGCGAAGATTTTCATTATTCTGGCGCGTACATCGGATGATCCCCGGAAGGGGCTTTCCGCCTTCCTGTTCAGCGCGGATCAGCCGGGGTGGAAGATCGTACGGCGCATTCCGATCATGGGGCCGGAAGAACATGGCGGGCATTGCGAATTGGAATTCGACGGGCTGGAAGTCCCGAATGAACACCTTTTGATGAATGAAGGAGACGGGCTGAAGCTGACGCAAATGCGCCTGGGCGTGGCGCGGCTGACGCACTGCATGCGCTGGCTGGGATTGTCTCGGCGTGCTTTGGAAATTGCCATGGAACGCATCGCGCAGCGTGATTCCTTCGGCATGAAGCTGATTGACCGCGAAAGCGTGCAGGGCCTGGTGGGCCAGGCGGCGATGGAAATTGAAATCGGCCGGCTGCTGACCATGAAGGCGGCCTGGATTCTGGACCAGGGCGGCTTCGCGCGGAAAGAAGTTTCCATGGCGAAGATCGTTGTCGCGGATGCTTTGCAAAAATCCGTGGACACGGCGCTGCAATTGCTGGGCGCGCGAGGTTATTCCAAGGATACGGTGATTGAATGGATGTACCGCTATGCCCGCCAGGCGCGGCTGGTGGATGGCGCATCCGAAGTGCATCGTATGGTGTTGGCCAATACATTGCGGGCAGAGGGTTCTGGCTTCTTCGCCTGGGGTCCGCCCAAGCATGGATGAGGCGCGGCGCGCAAAACTGACCGATTGGCTGCGCGGGGCAACCGGCGCGGCTGATCTGAAGCTTGGCGCGATGTCTTTGCTTTCTGGTGGTGCCATTCAGCAAAATTGGGCTTTGGATATGACGTTGGCAGGGCGTGATGAAGCCTGGGTGTTGCGCACAGATAATGCCGCGACCTTGGCAGTTTCCCTTCCTCGCACAGCAGAATTTGCGCTGTTGAAGGCTGCTTTTGCTGAAGGCGTGACGGTGCCGGAACCGTTGTATTTGTGTGAGGACGTCGCCGCACTTGGCGCGCCGTTTTTCATCATGCGCCGTGTGCAGGGCATTGCCGCTGGGCATCGCGTGGTAAAAAGCGAAACGCTCTGCGGCGGACGTGATGCGGCGGTGGCTGGTTTGGGGCGCGAATTGGCGCGCATTCATCACATCTCGCCGCCGCGCGTGGACTTGGCCTTTCTCGGCACGCCGCCCACGGACGCCTGCCTTGCCTTTGTGGCGGAGCAGCGCAGCGCTTTGGATCGGCAGGCGCTGCCGCGCCCTGTGCTGGAATGGGGGCTGCGGCATCTGGAACGCACCGCGCCGGCGCCGCTACCGCCCGTTCTGAACCACAATGATTTTCGTACCGGCAATCTGATGTTGGCCGATCATGGTGTGACGGCGGTACTTGATTGGGAATTCGCCGCCTGGGGCGATCCGCATGCTGATCTGGGCTGGTTCTGCGCCAAATGCTGGCGCTTTGGCAGCGCTTACGAGGCAGGCGGCATTGGTGCGCGTGATGCCTTCTATGCCGGCTATGCCGCGGAAGCGGGCCGCGCGGTGGATGCGGCGCGCGTCATTTGGTGGGAATTGGCCGCGCATATACGCTGGGCAGTGATTGCGATTGACCAGGCAGAGCGGCACCTTTCCGGCAAGGAAACCAGCCTGGAACTGGCGCTGACCGGCCATATTGTCCCAGAGCTTGAATGGGAAATCCTGAACATGACGGGGGTGCCCCATGCAGCGTGAAGCCCCGGAAGGGCCGAATCTTTTGGCAACCGCGCGTGATGCGCTTCTGGCCGAAATTCTGCCGAAGCTTTCCGGCACCGACGCCTTCAATGCGCGCATGATTGCCAACGCCATGGCAATTGCGGCGCGCGAAGCCGCGCAGAATGATGCCTGGGTGGCGGAAATGCGCTCCACGATGCAGCGCCTGACCGGTGCTGCTGACGCGCCGGACCGTGCCTTGGCTGCTGCTATTCGTGCGGGTGCCTATGATCCGGGTAGTGCGCATTACGCCGAAGCAGCGGCGCTGCTGCGTGAGGCAGCGCGGTTGCGCTGCGCCATCAGTGCGCCGCGGGTTTTGGGAAAGGGGTGACGCATGCAGGATGATCTGCCGAAAACCGTCGCCAATCACGTGCCGCTTTCGCCGGTTTCCTTCCTGCCGCGTGCCGCGCATGTCTGGGGTAAGCGTGTGGCCATTATTCATGGTGCGCGGCGCATCACCTATGCGCAGTTTCTCGACCGCAGCCGGCGCTTGGCTTCTGCACTACGTCAGGCCGGCATAGCGCCGGGCGATGTAGTGGCGGCGCTTTTGCCGAATATTCCGGAAATGCTTGAAGCACATAATGGCGTGCCCATGGCGCATGCGGTGCTCTGCCCCATCAATACGCGATTGGATGCGCCGACGGTGCGCTTCATCCTGGACCATTCCGGCGCGAAGGTTCTGCTGCTGGACCGCGAATTTGCAGCCCTTGTTGCAGCTGCGCTTGAAGGTCTGGAAAACCCACCCCGCATTATCATCATCGATGATCCGGAAGGCCCAGGCGGTGCGGTGATTGAAGCAACGCCTTATGAGGATTTCATCGCTGGTGGCGATCCCGCCTTTCCGGTGACCCCGCCACCAGATGAATGGGCGGCGATTTCACTTTCCTATACTTCCGGCACCACGGGCGATCCCAAGGGGGTCGTGGTGCATCATCGCGGTGCTTACCTCAATGCCTGCGGTAATGCGCTGTCTTTTGGGTTGAATGCGCAAAGCGTCTATCTGTGGACGCTACCGATGTTTCATTGCAATGGCTGGACCTATACCTGGGCGGTCACGCTACAAGGGGGCACGCATATCTGCCTGCGCCGTGTGGAGCCCGCGCGGATTTTTGCGCTGATTGCTGAATATACTGTGACACATCTTTGTGCAGCGCCGGTGGTGCTGACCATGCTGATCCATGCGCCGGAAGACCAGCGGCGCAGCTTCGCGCATCGCGTGGGGATTGCCACTGGCGGCGCGGCGCCGCCATCCCCGGTGATTGCGGCCATGGAGAATCTTGGCTTCGATGTCACGCATCTTTATGGCCTGACGGAGTGCTACGGCCCTTCATTACTCTGCGCCTGGCAGCCAGGTTTGCATGACCTGCCTTTGGCGGAAAAAGCCGCCTTCATGGCGCGGCAAGGTGTCGCTTTGCCCACACTTGAAGAAGCGACGGTGATCAATACCGAAACGGGTGCAGCTGTGCCCGCCGATGGCGCTACAATTGGTGAGATTGCCATTCGCGGTAATACAGTGATGAAGGGTTATTTGCGCAATCCCAAAGCCAATGAAGCGGTGTTTGTGGATGGTTGGTTTCGCACCGGCGATTTGGGTGTGCTGCATCCCGATGGCTATATCGAAGTCAAGGACCGCGCCAAGGATATTGTGATCTCAGGCGGCGAGAATATCAGCAGCCTTGAAGTCGAAGAAACACTCTATCGCCACCCGGATGTGATGGAAGCAGCGGTGGTGGCGCATCCGGATGAAAAATGGGGCGAAGTGCCGCATGCCTTCATCACGCTGAAGCCAGGTGCAGCGGAAAATCGCGATACAATACATGCTTTTTGCCGCGCCAATCTGGCCGGCTTCAAGGTGCCGCGCCACATCACCTTCGGCCCGCTACCCAAAACCGCGACCGGCAAAATCCAAAAATTCGAATTGCGCGCCCGGGTGCGCGGGGGCTGAGGCATCATGACAGAACTCCCAAAGCCCGGCGCACTCACTGGCTTGCGCGTAATTGACCTGACCCGCGTGGTGGCCGGCCCGCTTTGCGCGCAAATGCTCGGCGATTTGGGCGCTGAAATCGTCAAGCTGGAACGCCAAGGCAATGGCGATGATCTGCGCGCACTCGGCCCGCCCTTTGTGCCGGGGAGTGATGACAGCACCTATTTCACCTCGCTCAATCGCAACAAGCGCTCACTCAGTCTGGATTTCACGCAACCGGAAGGGGCGGCGATCCTGAAGCGCATCGTGGCAAAGGCGGATGTGCTGATTGAGAATTTCCGTACCGGCACGCTTGCGCGCTACGGCCTGGGTTATGAGGATTTGCGCGCCATCAATCCGCGCTTGGTCTATTGTTCCGTGACAGGCTTTGGTCAGGATGGGCCTTACGCGCATCGCTCAGGCTATGATTTTGTGGCGCAAGCCATGGCTGGGCTGATGGAAGTGACTGGCGAAGCCGATGGCAAGCCAGGCGGCGGCCCGCAGCGCGTTGGTGTGCCGGTTGCGGATATGTTCACAGGTTTTGCGGCCACGGTTTCCATCCTTGCCGCACTCAGGCATCGCGATCAGACCGGTGAGGGGCAATATTGCGAGGTCTCACTCTATGAGACCATGGTTTCGTTGATGCAGGCGCCGATGACTTCCTGGTTGAATGCTGGCAAGTTGATGCAGCGCACCGGCAATGATGCGGTCGTGGCCGTGCCTTACGGCGTGTTTCAGGGCTCGGACGCGAAATTCGTCATTGGCGTTTTGAATGATCGCGAATTTGTTAGGCTTTCAGCGGCGCTTGGCCATCCCGCATGGGCAGAGGATGATCGCTTCCGCCGCGCCCGCGACCGTGCGGCCAATCGCGATTTGCTGCTTGGCATGATGCATGATGTCTTGTGCAAAAGACCAAGGGCGGAATGGTTGGCGGTGCTTGAAGATGCCAAAATTACCTCTGGCCCTATCAATACCGCTGCTGATGTGGAAGTCGATCCGCACACCAAAGCACGCGGCCTGATTGTGGAAGTGCCGCATCATGCGGGTGGGCGCGTGCGTGTGCCGGCTTCACCCTTGCGGCTGGCCGCGACACCCGTGTCCTATCGCTACGGCATCCCCGCAGCTGGTGAGCATACGGATGCGGTACTGCGCGAGTTTGCTGATATGACCGAAGAAGAAATCGCCGCGGCACGCGCCGCCGGCGTTTTGTGAGGGGGCTACACCATGGCTGGTCTTCGTTTCGATTTGCGTGATGCACCCGATGGCGCGGCAGCGCTGCGTGCAGAAGTCCGTGGCTTTCTGGCGGAACACGCGGAAAATTTTACGCCGGAAATCCGCGCCCGATCCTGGATGGGGTTTGACCGTGATTTCACCCGCGCTGTCGGCGCCAAGGGTTGGATTGGCATGTGCTGGCCGCGTGAATATGGCGGCGCGGAACGCAGCTTTCTGGAACGCAATATCGTACTGGAAGAAATGCTCGCCGCCGGCGCACCAGTGGGCGCGCATTGGATCGGGGATCGCCAATCCGGCCCGCTGATCCTCAGGCTCGGCACGGAAGACCAAAAGCGCCATTTCCTGCCGCGGATTGCGAGCGGCGAATACGCGTTTTGTATCGGCTTGTCTGAACCTGATTCTGGGAGTGATCTGGCATCGCTCCGCACCAAGGCAGAAAAGGTGGATGGCGGCTGGAAGCTGAATGGCCGGAAGATTTGGACCACCTTCGGGCATCTTTGTGATTGGATGATTGCGCTGGTGCGCACCTCTCCCGCGCCAGAAGGTGGTGCGCGGCATATTGGGCTTTCCCAAGTGCTGGTGGATTTGCGCGCGCCTGGGGTGCATATTCGCCCGATCCGTGACTTGGTGGGCGAAAAGGGTTTTAACGAAATCACCTTCGATGATGTGATGCTGCCAGAAGATGCGCTGGTGGGGCAGGAAGGCGCAGGCTGGGCGCAGGCCACCAGCGAATTGGCATTTGAGCGCAGCGGGCCGGATCGGTATTTGTCTTCGCATCCTTTGCTGGAATCGGCGATGACAACGCTGAAGCAGGATGGCGCTGCGGCGCCTGCACTTGGCCGCCAGGTCGCGCGGCTTTGGGCTTTGCGCAATATGTCGGTGGCGGTGGCAGGCATGTTGGAAGATGGGCAGGACCCGGTGCGTCAAGCGGCACTGGTCAAGGATTTGGGCAATGATTTCGAACAGGCTTTGCCCAATGTGGTGCGCGATTTGATCGCGACCGAGGACATGCCAGAGGATATGCGCCGCATGCATGCCTATCTGACGCAAATTGTGCCGACCTTTTCCTTGCGTGGCGGCACACGGGAAATCATGCGCGGCATTATTGCGCGCGAATTGGGACTGCGCTGACATGGCAAGCGAAATCGCAACGGAACTCGCCGAACAGGCGGATCGCGCGCTGACGGATGCGGCGGATGTGGTGGTGCTGCGCAGCCTGGAAGCCGGCGCCTGGCCGGCTGCCACCTGGGATGCCATGGCCGCACTCGGCCTGAATGGTGCGCTGGTGGCGGAAGATGCGGGCGGTGTAGGGCTTGGCTTTGCTGATGTCGCGCCCTTACTGGAAGTGCTTGGTCGCCACGCCGCGCCAGTACCGTTGGCGGAGGGTATCTTTGCCAGTGCCTTGTTGGCAGCGGCGGGTATTACACCGCCCGAAGGCGCAATGAGTTTCGGCGCACGCAATGGCGCCATTCCCTGGGGGCGCCATGCCGGCCATGTCGCGCTGCTGGATGGCGCGCGCATTGCGATTTACCCGGCGGTGGCGCTTGCTTGGGAAGCAGGCGGTAATATCGGCCATGAAGCGCGTGACCGCGCGCGTATTTTTGGCGCACCCATCGCGGAAGCGGTTTTGCCCAATAGCTGGGGCGCGGAAGCGGGCTTGCTCTGCACCGCGCTGATGCGCTCAGCGCAGATTGCGGGCGCCATGCAGGCGGCGCTGGCGCTGGCGGTAGATCACGCCAATACGCGCAAGCAGTTTGGCCGTCCGATTGGCCGGTTTCAGGCCGTGCAGCAGCAATTGGCGGTCTTTGCCGCCGAAACCTCTGCCGCTTCTGTGGCTGCCGCTGCCGCAGCACGCGCGGTAGATCGGCGTGGTTTAGCAGCAGCAGCCTTTGAGATTGGCTGCGCCAAGATCACGGTGGGCGAAGCCGCCACGCGCGGTGCAGCCATTGCGCATCAGGTTTTTGCTGCCATGGGCATTACGGAAGAACATCAGCTACATCACTTCACGCGCCGGCTTTGGTCCTGGCGTGAAGAAGGTGGCAGCGAAGCCTTTTGGGCCAAACGTATCGGGCAGGAAGCGCAAGCACTGTCTGGCGCGCTCTGGCCCTTCATCACCGCACGCGAGGAGGAAATCACCCCATGACCCCATTTCTGAATATCGAACGTGATGGCGGTATTGTTACCCTCACGCTCAATCGCCCGGAAAAACGCAATGCGATTTCCACGCGTGCGGAGTGCGAGGAAGTGGAAGCCGCCTGCCGCAGCCTGTCGCGTGATGATAGCGTGCGCTGCGTGATCGTGACTGGCGCTGGTTCTGCATTTTGCGCCGGCGGCGATCTGAAAGGCATGCGCGATAAAACCGGCATTACCGGTGGCGGTACGGGGGCAGAAATCCGCGAATCATATCGTCGTGGCATTCAGATGATTCCGCTCGCGCTCTATGAATTGGATATCCCCACCATCGCGGCGGTGAATGGGCCGGCCATTGGCGCGGGGCTTGATTTGGCGTTGATGTGCGATATTCGCGTTGCCAGTGAAAAAGCGCTTTTTGCTGAAAGTTTTGTCAAAGTTGGCATCGTGCCCGGTGATGGTGGTGCCTATTTGCTGCCGAAAGTGGTTGGCATGTCGAAGGCTTTGGAATTGTCTCTGACAGGCGAAACCATTGGCCCCGCCGAAGCGCTCGCCTGCGGCATGGTTTCCAAGGTAGTGGCGCCGGAAGCGCTGTTGGATGCGGCGCGCGCCATTGCGGCCAAAATCGCCGCCAATCCGCCGCAAGCGGTGCGGCTCACCAAGCGCCTGCTGCGTGAAAGCCAGCACACGCGCTTGTCCACACTGTTGGAAATGTCGGCCGCTTATCAGGCGCTGGCGCATGGCACGCGGGATCATCGTGAAGCGGTGGATGCCATGCTGGAAAAACGTGCGCCGAATTTCGAAGGAAGGTAATGCGCTAATGTAGATCAAGACCGCGTCCTGGTCGTTGGCGTAGAAAAACGCCAACGCAACAAGGGCGCGATCCGGCGTTCACATAAAGGCGCCAACCCATGATGGGCCAGGCGGCATGCCTTGGGTGTCGGTTGGCTCATCACCTGGAAACGTCTTGGGGCGGACTAATGCGCGCCGAACTTGATATTGATCAATTCAGCCTCCAGCGCCGTGGCCTAGGTAAGTGCCACCCCTCGGGAGGAGGCTGAGATGAAGCTTTGTGATATTCTTGTACATGTTGATCAATCGCCGCGTGCGCAGATGCGGCTTGATATCGCGGCTGAGCTGGCACGCCAGCATGGTGCGCATCTAACAGCGCTGCAGGTGATTGATGTCGCATTACCCGTGATGGCGATGGGCGATGGCGGCGGCGGTGCGGTGATCGCTGAATTGATGGAACAGATGCGCCAATCGGCTTTGGCTGCCGGCGTGAAGCTGAAGGTGGCTTTTGAAGCCGCACTGGCGCGTGAGGGCATCATGGGTGAATGGCGCCAGGTAGAAGGCACCACGCAAGAAATCCTGGCGCTCCATGGCCGTTACGCCGACCTACTGGTGCTTGGGCAGGATGATCCGGAAAGCGATAGTGCCGGGCTTTTGGAAGCGGTAGTGTTTGATTGCGGTCGGCCTGTATTGGCCATTCCCTTCGCCGGCAGCTTCAAGACCATCGGCAAGCGCGTGCTGGTCGGTTGGAATGCCAGCCGCGAAGCCTCTCGCGCGCTGCATGATGCATTGCCGCTGATCGCCAAGGCAGAAACCGCGACTGTCTTCCTGGCCAATCCCAAGCGAGGTCTGGATGGGCATGGCGAAGAACCGGGCGCTGATATTGCTCGGCATATGGTGCGCCATGGGATGAAGGTGGAAGTTGCCAAGGCGATTGCGGATGATGTGGCAGATTCAGCGCTACTACTTAATCACGCGAGCGATATGGGTGCGGATTTGTTGGTGATGGGCGCTTATGGCCATTCGCGCTTGCGTGAATTCATCCTGGGCGGAATGACACGCAGCCTGCTGCGCGAAATGACAGTGCCGGTACTGCTTTCGCACTAACACTCAAGTCAGCCGGCGAAAAATCACGGAAAGATTATTCGCCGGCATCGCTTCCACTACCGGTGCGGCGAAACCTGCCGCGCTGGCGATCTCAGCAACGGCCTCAAGGTCACGCACACCCCATCGCGCATCCTGGGCGCACAGGCTTGCATCGAATTCCGCATTGCTGGGTGCGGTGTGCGTCCCGCCCTGTTTGAAGGGGCCGTAGAGAAACAGGATCCCATCGCGCGGCAAAACCCGCGCCGCAGCGCGCATAAGCGCTGCTGTCGCCTCCCACGGCGCGATATGGATCATGTTGATGCACAGCACCGCATCGGCCTTCTGCACCGGCCAGGCGTCAGCCATCACATCAAGCATCAAGGGCAGCAGAAGATTGGGAAGCGGCACTTCGGCCTGCCACGCCGCGATGCTGGCAAGGGCAGCCACGTCTGGGTCGGTTGGCTGGAATCCAAGCGCCGGGAAATGTGCGGCGAAATGCTGCGCGTGTTCGCCAGAACCGCTCGCGATTTCCAGCACCAGACCTGAAGTAGGCAAATGACGCGCCAGGGCTTCCGTGATGACGGCCTTATTGCGGGCGACTGCTGGCGCAAAGCGCCGCGCATCTTCTGACATCAACTCAGGCCGCCTGGGCGCGAAACCGCGCCAGCGTCCCGCCGCGCAACACTGCGCTTGGCAGGCGCCGATCCAGGATGCGTTCCGCGAGCCTTCCCGCTTCCACCAGCGCTTCCAGATCAATGCCGGTTGCAATGCCCAGTTCAGCGCAGAGCAGCGCCAATTCCTCGGTCGCGATATTGCCGGGCGCGCCTGGCTGGCTGGCAAAGGGGCAACCGCCAAGGCCGCCCACCGCGGCATCAAAGCGCGCCACGCCCATACGAAGCCCCGCCATGGCATTGGCAATGCCAAGCCCGCGCGTATCGTGCAGATGAAGCGCCAGACGCAATTCGGGCCAGCGGTTACGCACTTCGCCCACCACGGCTTCAATCTGGCGCGGATTGGCCCAGCCCATGGTATCGGCCAGCGTCAAATCCTGAATGATAACGTCGGCTTCCGCCGCAATCGCCAGCCCATCCGCTACGGCCGCCATCACCTGCGCGGGCGAAACATCGCCCGCGTAATTGCAGCCAAAGGCCGCTTGCAGCCCAATACGCGTTACCGACACGCCGGCTGCGATATGCGCCGCGGTTTGCTTGCGCATGGCTTCAATCTGCCCGGCGCGATCACGGTTCAGGTTCTTCAGCGAAAACGCTTCAGACGCGGCAAGGCTGATGGACCCAAAAAGATGCAAGCGATCCTTGAAGGCAATCGCGCGATCCAACCCCGCGGCATTGAACCACAACGCGGTGTAGTGAAGGTCCGGTTTGGGCGTAAAGTCCGCGACCACCGCTTCCGCATCGGCCCAGCCGGGCACAAGTTTCGGTGAGACAAAGGAAGCCACCTGAATATGCCGCAACCCGGTTGCCGAAAGCGCATCAATCAGCGCGATCTTGTCAGCACTTGGGATCGGGTTTTTCTCGATCTGAAAGCCTTCGCGCGGGCCTTCCTCGGCAATATCCACCTGGTGCGGCAAGTCAGACATGGGGGTGCTTCCTCATTCAGCCCACAATGCGGCGTGGGCAAGAATCAGTTTTGCACCAGATACAGCGCAAGGAAACTGGGGCTCTCAGGCCGAGTCCTGCCCCTCGCCAGTGCCAAGGGCGGTCAGCACGCCTTCATTCAGTATTTCAATGCCGCTTTGGCCATGTAGGCAAATCAGATCTCGCCGCCGGAAGACGGAAATGGCGCGGCTCACGGTTTCCAACGTCAGGCCCAGGAATTCGCCAATATCGGCGCGGGTTGCGGGTAGGTCGAAGACCGGCCCCTTATGCCCACGACGGCGCTGTGCATCCACAAGTGAGAGCAAAAAGGCTGCCACGCGTTCTTCCGCCGTGAAACGGCCAAGCGCCATGATGTGTTCCTGGCTTTGTTCCAATTCGCGCGAACAGAGATCAAGAAAGCGCCGTTCCAACAATGGATAGCGTCGGAACAACTGTTCCAGCCGACGCCTTTCCATGCGGCAGACCTTGCCTTCGGTCAGCATTTCGGCGCCGTAGGCGTGTTCTTCCGAAAGCGTAAAGCCCAGCATATCGCCAGAGAAGCGAAAGCCAATCGCGGCCTGCCGGCCATCCGGCAGCACGCGCATCAACCGCGCCGTACCAGCCGTCAGCGTATAGACATAGCGCGCTAAATCACCTTGGTGGAAAATCGGCGCACGCGCTTCAAGCGACACTCTTTCGCTATCTGTGACCATGTCGTCCAGCGCTGCGGCGTCAAGTGGCGCGCAAAGCCCAAGGGAGCGTGATCCGCATTTCACGCAGGTATCGCCGTCAGCCCCAAGGCCATACATCATCGAACGGGTGACATCAAGCAGATTCGACATTTTTTGCTTCCTTGCTTTGCCTTCAAGGGGCCGATTTCTTTGTGAGTCCCAACTTTTTCTTTACTCTAGACCTATTTTTGCTTATTATCAAGAAAAATCTACATTACTC
>JBILPX010000311.1:0-3988 GCA_044373565.1 Roseomonas sp. | reverse complement strand
ATTACCGTAACCGGCATAAATAGTATCATTATAAGACGTTCCGGAATTGGAAAAAACTATTCTGTCATCACCATCATCAGCGTCGTCGGACCCGCTGATGCTGAAACTGCCGCCAGTGAAACTGATCGTATCATTGCCTGTGCCGCCTAAGATAGTGTCATTAGCAGCAGAAGTGTAAATGCTATCGGCACCATTGCCGCCTTCGATCCAGTCGCTACTATTGCCGGTAACGCTGAGCGTATCATCACCATCCTCACCTAGTACCGTGTCATTACCCGTGTAAGAAGCGTTCGCGAACGCGATAGAGTCATTGCCATTGCCACCTAGCAGGCTGTCCGCGCCAGTGTTGTTATTATAAATAGTGTCGTTACCATCACCTGCCAGGACCGTGTCCGACCCTGTGCTATCATAGATAGAATCATCACCCTGCGCGGCTTCAAACCAATCATTGCCGGCACTGTCAGACAGAGTTGCATTGCCAGCGCCACTGCTGAATGTGTCATTCCCGGCTTGGCCCAGCAGCGAATCGGCGCCTTCGCCCGCGGTCAGGCTGTCATTGCCAGTGCCACCATCAAGCGTGTCATTGCCATTGCCGCCGCCATCAAGCGTGTCATTGCCAAGGCCGCCAGAAAGGAAATTGGTAAGGCTATCGCCCAGGATGCTGTCATCAAAATTACCGCCCAGCACATTTTCAATGCTGGAAAGGCTGTCAGTGCCATACGCGCCGGAACTACTGCCCGCGCCAAGATCAACCGTAACCGCGCCCGTGGCGCCGGCATAGCTGGCCAAATCTGTGCCAGCACCACCAGTCAGCGTGTCATTGCCGATGCCGGCCAGCAGCGTGTCATCGCCATTGCCGCCGTCCAGCGTATCAGCGCCATTGCCGCCATCTAGGCTGTCATTATTGGTGTCGCCGCTAATCGAGTCATCGCCGTTACCGCCGATCAGCGTGTCATTATCTGCGCCGCCATCCAGCACGTCATTGCTATTGCCGCCATCCATGCTGTCATTGCCAGTACCACCCACCAGCGTATCATTACCAGCACTGCCGGTGAGCGTGTCATTGCCAAGCCCGCCATCAAGCGTGTCATTGCCATTGCCGCCATCCAGGCTGTCATTGTTGGTGCCGCCCAGCAGGCTGTCATTATCGTTGCCGCCAGAGAGGCGCTGATTGCTGCCCTCGCCCGCCACCAGCGTGTCATTGCCGTCTTGGCCTAGCAGCGTATCAGTGCCGTTGCCCGCGATCAGGCTGTCATTACCATTGCCGCCCAGCAGCGTGTCATTGCCATTGCCGCCATCAAGCGTGTCATTGCCATTGCCGCCATCTAGGCTGTCATTGCCCAGGCCGCCATCAATGGTGTCATTGCCGCCAAGGCCCAGAACGGTGTCATTGCCCGAATTATCCGCGCCGTTGGGCCACAGATTGTCGTTGTCGTTTAGGGTAAAGCTCATGGCGGAAACTCCTGCATGGTCGACACAATACTGATGCAACGGGCGAGCGGCCTTGCCCAAACAACCGGGAAGGAGACAAAAGGCACCGCAAAAAGCGCGGCAGAAACTTCAAACTCCATTCTGCCAAGCCATTCTTACCAAAGGCCTAGCAAACAAGATCGGATGGTGATTTTTTCAACAATCTTGGTGGTAAATTCTTGTTTAACAAGAAAGTAAAAACAACTTAAAGAATGACTAAATGCGGCGACACTCTTCTTTCGATCCCAATAAGGCCAGCAGATTGATGTTGACATGAAGAAATAGAACATATGGTGGTATTTCTATTCTTTATGCGCGCAAAACCCGCCCCGCCACCGCTTGGCTGGGTTCAATCACCGGCACGCCGCAGGCATCCTCGGCCGCCGCCCGGTGATGCGCCATGCCGGCACAACCCAAAAGCGCAGCCGATAGCCATCTGATTCAATCAGTCCCCAGCCGGTATGTTGAAGGTCAAGATCAAGCCCCAGGATGCAAATCCTGCGCGCTGCCATGGGGTAATCCTAGCAGATCAGCCCCACCAAGGCTTTATGGAAGCGTGGTGCTAACTGGGAAGCTATTGCCAGCTTCCCGGTTAGGATAGTGTTATCCGTGGCGTCGGCCCTTTGCCCCGCGCGCCAATTCCTCAGCGCGAAGCGCCAACCGCCCATGGATTTCATCCAACTTCAAGCCCTGCCGCAGTACCGGCAGGCAGGCCTGATGGTCGTATTGGCCCTTTGAACGCCCGGCTTCGAAATCCAGAAACAACCCGGTTATTGCCGCGTTGTTGAAGGCATGCCGATTGCCATCATCCACATAGCTTTCAGACCAGGTGCCTTCAGACAGCAACAGGCCATGCGCTTCCAATTCAAGGTGGAAATAGCGCACGCGCTTGCACCAGACCTCCTGGATGATGCTGCTGCCATTCACCAGATGCTTGGCCGGGATCAGATGGCCATCCACTTCCATCGCGTGATCAGGGCTGACGCGCAAATCGCGCGCCGGCATGCCAGCCGCAAGTGCGCCGGCCTTGATCAGGATGGGCGCGGTCTTCGCCGCCATGGCCGCATTGCGCGGCACGGCAATATCCATGAAGCCTACCCAGCGCAGTGGTTCAAACCCAGCCTGGCCACCCCGCATGGCCAGCACCATGTCCCCCGCGCGGAGGTTTTCCACCGCATCTTCGCCATTGGGGGTGACGATCCGTGTACCTTCCGCAAAGCAGATAATTGTTTCCCATTCCTTCGTGTACATGTAGACGGTGTCGCTGCCGACCGTCCGCTGATAATTGATCCAGTCATTGGTGGTAACAGGCCCAGACACCCATCCTGCACCAAGGTTCAGGAAATCAATGCCATCACCACCAATCAGCGTCAGATCGCCTGTGGTGATGCCTTCCTTCCACTCAAACTCATCATTGCCGGCGCCGTAATGCAGCATGTCATTGCCGCCGGCGCTAACAAGCGAGTCAACGCCATCACCACCCATCAGCGTGTTGACGGCAGAATTACCAATGAGCGTGTCGTTGAAGCTGGAACCGATCAGCCCTTCAATGCCGAAAAGCTGATCCGAACCATCGCCACCTTCGGCCACACCAGCGGAGGTATCATTGCTTAGGGTGGCCCTGATCGTGTCATTCGCATTGGCATAGCTCGCGAAGTCCGTTGCGCCCGCGCCGCCATCCAGCGTGTCGGTGCCGAGGCCGCCGCTGAGCGTGTCATTGCCATCGCCGCCATCAAGAATATTGGCAAGGCTGTCGCCCAGGATACGATCATCGCCATTGCCGCCCAGCACATTTTCAATGATGGCCAGGCTGTCAGTGCCATCCGCACCGGATGAGGTAGCCGCGCCGAGATCAACCGTTACCGCGCCGGTGGCGTTGGCATAGCTCGCCAAATCCGTGCCAACGCCACCGACCAACGTGTCATCGCCGGCGCTCCCGCTGAGCGTGTCATTGCCAGTGCCGCCATCCTCCAGGTAGTCATTATTGGTGCCGCCCAGCATGGTATCGGCATCGTCGCCGCCAGAGAGGGTCTGACCGTTGCCCTCGCCGGCGACCAGCGTGTCATTCCCGGCACCGCCAGACTGGTATTGATAAGCGCCGTTCCCGCCCAGCAGGGTATCGGCATCGTTGCCGCCAGAGAGGGTCTGACCGTTGCCCTCGCCGGCGACCAGCGTGTCATTCCCTTCATCACCAAAGAGGAACTGAACAATGCCGTTCCCGCCCTGCAGGCTATCGTTACCAAATTCGCCAAACAGGCCCTGATTGTCGCCCCCGCCCGCGACCAGCGTGTCATTCCCGAGTTGGCCATCGAGGAACTGATCAACGCCGTTCCCGCCCAGCAGGCTGTCATCACCGCCATCCCTGCCGCCAAAGAGCTCCTGATTGATGCCCCCGCCCGCGACCAGCGTGTCATTCCCGTCTTCGCCATCGAGGACCTGCAAAAAGCCGTTCCCGCCCTGCAGGCTATCGGCACCGGTGCCGCCAGAGAGGACATGAGCGTCACCCCCACCCGCGACC
>JBILPX010000310.1:0-4004 GCA_044373565.1 Roseomonas sp. | reverse complement strand
GCCACCACCTTTCCCTTTGGCATCATCACGCAAATGCGCGGCGGTGCGGTGGATGTGCCGGCCTGGGTTGCGGCGGCGAAGGCGCGGCCGGGGCAAATGACCTATGGCACCAATGGGCCGACGACGCTGACCAATGTCGCGATGCTGATGGTGATGGAACGGCTTGGCATCACCATGCAGGATGTCACCTATCGCGGCGATTCCGCGCAGCTTGCCGCCTTCATGGCGGGTGATCTTGATGTGCTTATTGTATCGGGTGGTACCGCCCAGCCCGTGCATCGTGATGGCCGCGGCAGAATGATTGCCTGGACCAGCGGGGGGCGCATCGAATCAACGCCGGATGTGCCTTCCATCGCGGAATTCGCCCCTGGCCTTGACGTATTGAGCTGGTTTGGTTTGCTCGCCCCGGCGCGCACGCCAGTGGAAATGGTTCAACGCGTGAATGCCGCCGCGAATGAGGCGCTGAAAGATCAGCGGATTCGTGAAAGACTGATCACGGAAGGGCAGTTCCTGGCCGGTGGTTCGCCCGAGGATTTTGCTGATTTTCTGCGCCGTTCCGATACGCAATGGCGCCCGATTTTGAGCAAGCTGAACGTACCGCGCTAACTGAAGCGCTCAGCCGCGCACCGCCAGCACCACGCCCGACAATACCAAGGTAAGCGCGAGGATTTCGCGCAGGCCAAAGGGCTCGGCCAGGAACAGCGCGGCACCCACCACACCCACTACAGGCGTGATGACAGTGCCAAGCGATGCAAGTGATGCCGGCAGCATCTTCAGCGCCGCGAACCAGGAAAGATAGCAAAACCCAAGCGCGAAAACGCCGCCATAGATCAACAGCCCGACACCCAGTGCAGAAACATGGCTGAAATCCAGCGGATCGAAAATCATTGCTGCGATGAAAAGTGGTGCGACACCAATGCCCACCTGCCAGGCCACCGCACTTGAAGGCGGCAGGCCAAGCGGCAGGCGTTTCGTCAGCACTGTCCCAAGCGCGAAAAGTATGGCGGAGCCCAAGCCCAAGGCCACCCCGGGCAGCTTGGCAATCCCAAGATCAAGCCCCTTGCCCAGCACCAGATAAACTAGGCCCGATAGCGCCAGCACCAGCGCCAGGATGCGCGCCAGGCTTGGCTTTTCCCCCAAGATCAACCAGGCGAAAACCGCAGCCCAGACCGGCATGGTGTAGCAAATGATGGTTGCCTCAGACGCCGAAAGCCAAAGCAGGGAAAAACTCGCAAGCCCCATCCAGGCCGTGACATTCAGCAAGGAGATCAGCGTCAGCCTGCCCCAAATGGCGCGCGGCACCACAAGGCTTTGCCTTTGCGCCAGCACCACCGCCAGCAGCACCATAAAGCCAAGCCCGCCGCCAATGGCGCGTGTGGTCAGTGGCGGCAATTCAGCGAGCAGCACTTTCATCGCCGGCCAATTCATGCCCCAGCCGACGGTTGTGATCACCAGCAGAAGCAAGCCGCGCTGGGTGGCGGCAGAATTCAATGCATGAAATCCGGCTCTTCACGCGACAGGATGCGCTTGATGCTTTCCAGATGCAGCTTGGCACTTTCACGGTCCCCTTCGCGCATTTGCGCATAGGTGCGCGCGGCCATCTCGGCCGGCACGGGCTTCAGCTTACGCCCGGTGGACATGGCCAAGCGCTGCGCTTCTGCAGCGCGTTCCAGGTAGTAAAGATCATCCCAGGCCTCAGCGACCGAAGCCCCCACCACCATGACGCCGTGGTTCTTCATGAAGACAATATCAGCATCGCCGATGGAAGCGGCGATACGGTCACCCTCACTCTCATCCAAGGCAAGGCCGTTGTAATCCTCATCTACTAGGGTGCGGCCATAGAATTTCAGCGAGCTTTGTCCGGCCCAGGCCAAGGGCGGGCCTTCCAGCATGGCAAGGGCGGTCGCGTTCGGCATGTGCGTATGGAAGGCCGCCTTGGCGCGCGGCTTGTTCAGATGCATGCGTGCATGGATGTAGAAAGCGGTCGCTTCAGGCACGCCTTCGCCCGCCACCACATTGCCCTTGAAGTCACAGACCAGCAGGCGCGATGCGGTCATTTCCGAAAAGGCCCAGCCATAGGGGTTCACCAGGAACAAATCATCGCGCCCCGGCACCACGAAGGAGAAGTGGTTGCAAATCCCCTCATGCAGGCCAAGCCGCGCCGCCATGCGGAAACAGGCGGCCAGATCAACCCGCGCGGCGCGCACGACTTCAGCATCCAATTCGGAGTTTCGCAGAATGGCAGGGGCGGAACCGTCAAGCGCATGGGCCATGGTGTTTCTCCTGGGGGAAGGGGTGGGTTAGAGTTAGGCGTTAAGATGCACATGGGGGCCAGGAAGATGCAACGCCCGCGCCCCCGCGCTTCGTTTGGCGCCCAGTCAGCAATTCACCCCTGGACAGGGGGCGCTTCGCGCGCCAAAGGCAGGGCGAAAGCAAGCCAAGGGATTAGCGGAACATGAGCGGCACAAATCAGCGCATTGATGGCAAGCGGCTTTGGGACAGTCTGATGGCGATGGCGGAGATCGGCGCCACGCCCAAGGGTGGTGTGAAGCGCCTGACGCTGACCGATGTGGACAAGGCCGGGCGGGATCGTTTTCGCGGCTGGTGCGAAGCCCTTGGCCTGACGGTGCGCGTTGATTCCATCGGCAATATGTTCGCCCGCCGCGAGGGCCGCGATCCCGCGCGCCTGCCCGTACTGCTCGGCAGCCATTTGGACAGCCAACCCACCGGCGGTAAATTCGATGGCGCGCTGGGTGTCATTGCCGGGCTTGAAGTGATGCGCAGCATCCATGACCTGAATATCGTCACCGAAGCGCCGATTGAATTGGTGAATTGGACCGATGAGGAAGGCAGCCGCTTCGGCCATTCCCTGATGGGCAGCGGCGTTTGGGCCGGCATCTATACGCAGGAAAAAGCCTATGGGCTGCGCGATGTGGATGGCGTGAGTGTGGGCGATGCGCTGGATGCCATTGGCTATAAGGGACCGCATAAGGCAGCACCCTTCCCGGCGGATGCCTATTTCGAATTGCATATCGAACAAGGCCCGATCCTAGAACGCGAAGGCAAGCAGATTGGCGTGGTGACCGGCGCTCAGGCGCAGGTTTGGTATGATGCGGTGATCATTGGGCAAGACAGCCATGCCGGCACCACGCCGCCTTCCGCGCGGCGCGATGCGCTGGTGGCCGCCGCGCGCGTGATTGAACGCGTGGATGCGCTGATGCGCGCGCGGGGTGAGGATGGCCGCGGCACAGTGGGCTTCCTGCAAGTGCTGCCTGCCAGCCGCAATGTGGTGCCGGGCGAAGTGCGCTTCAGCGTGGAATTCCGCCACCCGTCAGACGCGCAAATCCAGGGCCTTTCCGAAAGCTTCCCGGAAGAAGCGCGCAAGCTTGTTGAAGCCAATGGCTGCAAGCTTGAATTGACCGAGTTGTTCCGCATCCCCGCGCAGCCCTTCGATGCTTCCTGCGTTGATTTGGTGCGCCAAGCCGCCAAGCGCCTTGGCTTGCCCTCGCGCGAGATCATTTCGGGTGCCGGGCATGACGCGGTTTATGTCGCGCGCTCCGTGCCGACCGCGATGATCTTTACGCCCTGCAAGGATGGGCTATCGCATAACGAAGCGGAAAGCATCATGCCCGAAGAAGCTGAAGCCGGCTGTCAGGTGCTGTTTGAAGCCGTGGTGGCGCGGGCTAATCGCGCCATCTGATACCCTGGGCACGAGGCTTGCTTAGCCTTCGTCTGAAACACAACAAAAGGATAGTCGCCGATGAGCGATTTTGATCTGGTCATTCGTGGTGGCACCATCGGCACGGCGAGTGCGGTTTTTGATGCCGATATCGGGATCAAGGGCGGCGTGATTACCGCCATTGGCAAGGCGCTTCCCGCTGGCCAATCCGAAGTGGATGCCAAGGGCAAGCTGGTGCTGCCAGGCGGTGTAGATACCCACACGCATATCGAAGAACCGCGCGGTGGCGGGCCGACCGTCAATGCCGATACCTTCATCACCGCCG
>JBILPX010000309.1:0-4005 GCA_044373565.1 Roseomonas sp. | reverse complement strand
TGCTGGCGATTGCGCCGAAGCATTTGCCAGTCGCTGCCTGCCGCGCGGTGGTGAATAGCCTGATCAAAAGCCGCTTGCTGATTGAGGTTGCCGCACCGCGCGATCAATTGGCGATGGTGTGGCGCAAGGATGCGGATGGCACGCCGATCCTGATCCAGGTGACGGATGAAGGGCTGCGCGCCATTGGCATTGACCCGAATGAGGGCCGCGTGGCGCCCGACACGGCGCCGCAGGGCGGGGAAGACAGCGCGCCGCAACAGGACGACGCGGTGACGGAACAGCCCGTTCACCCCGCGCCAGAGGCGCCCAACATGGCCAGCGTGAACCTGCGGGAAGCCGCCGAGCGATTGCTGGCAACCTGGGAGGAAACTCCGCCCGCCAATACGGATAAAGACCCCATCGCCCGCGCGATGGACATGCTGCGCAAAGTGCTCTCCCGCCGCGGCACACGTGCCACGGGCGCGCCGCGCAAGCCACGCGAGGGCACGAAGCAGGAAGTGGTGCTAGCCATGCTCCGCCGCCCTGAGGGCGCGACGGTGGCGCAAATCGCCGAGGCCACCGGCTGGGCGCAGCATACGGTGCGCGGGTTTTTCGCCGGGCTGAAAAAGCGCCAGGGCATTACGGTGGAGATTGCCGAGCGCATTCGCCAAGTCGGCCCGAATAAGCAAGGCGCCAAAGGATCCTACACCATTTACCGCGTAGCGGAATGAAGCTCCACAGCCACAGTTTGGATTATCAGCGCATAGCCCAGGGATCATCGCGATCCCTGGCGCTTTATTGCCTTGGCTCGCGCAAAACACAGCGCGAAGCGTCCGTCACGTAAGACGGAGAATTACGATGCAGACAGAAACTGAAAGCCGATGGATCGTGGTGGGCACCGATGGGCGGCATGTTTCCCTCGGTCGCAACGAACCAAGCGAGGCAGAGGTAGCGACCGCCAGCGATGCCCTCGCCGCGCTGGGGCTTTCCGGGTGGCTCGCCCGCATGCGGGGCGAATACTACAGCCGGGGCTGCGTGATGCTCGAACCCATCCGGCGCATCGGCGCGCCACATGAAGCCGACTGGCAAGCGGCCCTTTCCGTATTCCACGCAGCGCGACACCGCGCCACACACTGAACCCCTACAAACGCGCGGCGGGAGGTCGCCGCCATGGCTGAACTGACACCCTCCACGCGCGAAGCCGCGCGACGCCTTGGCGTCAGCGACACCACCATGCACAAGGCCGAACGCACGGGACGCATCGCGCGCGAACCAGATGGCCAGTGGGACATCACCAAGACACGCGCCCGGATGCTGGATACCGCGGACCCCCAACGTTCCCCGCTCAGCGGCGGCGCCAATGCCGAAGGCACGCCCTTCGCCCGGCTGAAGGTCGCGCAACTCGCGTGGAAGGTCGAAGCCCAACGCCTGGCGCTCGACGAAAGCAAGGGCCGGCTGCTGAATGTCGCGACCGCCAATGCGACGATTGATGAAATCGCCAGCACCATGCGCGACGCGCTGTTGAATTGGCCCGCGCGCGCCAGCGGCAATACCATGCTGTCCAGGGAATTTCTGTGTAGCATTGAAGGCGACGGCGAGCCCTCAAGCGCGCCGCCGCAGCAAACCATGGCTTTGATCTTCTCACCGTACCCTATCTTGCGGCCCTTACCCCAAGGCGACTAAACTAGGTCGCAATTGGATTGAGCAGGAGATAAGAATGACTATAACAGATCGCCGTTCCCTTTTCGCCCTCGCCGCCACGATGGCGGCTGGTTCAGCACTACCGGCACAGGCAAGGCCGCTTGATCAAGTCCTTTCTTCGCGCCGGCTGCGTGCGGGCATCAACCCCACCCTGCCGCCCTTTGGCACCTTCAATGAACGCAACCAGATTGACGGGTTTGATGCCGATATCGCGCGCGAAATCGCGCGACGGATGAATGTGGAACTTGAAATCGTCCAGGTCGGCAGCCCGGATCGTATTCCCTTCCTGCAATCTGACCGTATTGATATCGTGCTTGGCGCCATCACCCGCACGATCGAACGCGCGCTGGTGATTGACTATACCCAGCCGCTGCATACGCAATCCATGGTGGTGCTGACCAAATCCTCCGGCACTGCGGTGCCCATCGAAAAGCCAGCGGACCTCAATAACCGCCAGGTGCGTATGGTCCAGGTACGTGGCACGGTGGGCGTGCCTTGGTTGCAGGCAAATGCGGCGCAGGCGCAGGTCACGCTGCTCGATAATTACCCCGATTGCTTCCGCGCGCTGGCGCAGGGGCGCGCGGATGCCATGGTGGATGTTGCGGAGTCGGTCGTTATACCCATGCGTAATTTCCAGGGTGTGCAGTGGAAAATCCTGGATGAGGTGCTGGCCAGCTTCTGGGTTGGTATCGGCGTGCAAAAGGGCAATACCGCGCTGCGCGATGTGCTGAATGTGGTGCTATTCGAATTGCATCGCACCAACTTCGTCAATCAGACCTGGGAGAAGTGGTTCGGTGTACCGATGACAACGCGCATCCCCTTCAACCCGATGTTCTAATATGACACTACAATACGGGCAGGTTCTGCATTACCTGCCCGATTTCCTGCTTGGCGCGGCAATGGCGCTTTGGATCGCGGCCCTTGCCTTTGCGGGCGGGCTGCTGATCGGGCTTGTCGGGGCTGCGGTTCTGACGCAGGGCCCACTTTGGCTGCGCCTCCCCATGCTGGGGTATGTGCGTTTCTTCACCTATACCCCGCAGCTTGTGCAGATATTTTTTCTGTTCTTCGCGCTGCCGGAATTCGGTATCATCCTATCCCCCATCACCGCCGTGCTGATCGGTATGACATTGAATGCCGGCGCCTATCTGACGGAGATCGAGCGCGCGGGCTTCGCCTCAGTGCCGCAGGCTGAATTGGATGCGGCGGAAACGCTTGGCTTTTCGCGGCCGCAGACCGTTTGGTATGTGATTGCGCCGCATGTGGTGCGCACGCTCTACCCGTCTCTTTCCAATCAATACATCATCATGACGCTGGGCACCTCCATGGCGGCGATCTTTGGTGTGGAGGAACTGACTGGACGCGCGTTGAACGCCAATGCCATTTCCTTCCGCTCAGTCGAGATTTTTTCGATCACGGCAGGTCTTTATATCGTGCTGACCATCATCGCCTCTGTACTGCTTTGGCTGGTGGGCCGGTGGTTGTTCCGTGTCAAAGCCAGGGTCTTCTGAACCATGTCCGCCTGGCAGATTTTGGCGAATGAGGCGCCGCGCTTCTTCACCTGGTGGAATATGCTGTTCCTTGGGCAGGCGCTGCTGAATACGCTGATCGCTTCCGTTATCGGCTGCGCGCTTGGCTATGCGCTGGGCTTTCTGCTCGCCACGCTGCGCCTGCCGCAGGTGATGCCCCTCGCACCAATACGTACAGCCGCCATCCTTTGGGTGGAAACCTTCCGCCGCATCCCCTTTCTTGTCTTGCTGCTGCTGGTCTTCTTCCTGGGCCAGGCGCTACGGTTGGAAGCGCCACTTTGGGCGGTTGCCATCACCGCAGTTGCCATCCGCATGAGCGCGCTGGCAGCCGAGAATGTGCGCGCCGGCTATGACAGTGTGCGCCCGCAGCAATGGGAAGCGGCGCTGACCATGAACCTGCCGGCGCTGACAGCACTGCGCCGCGTGGTGCTGCCGCAATCCTGGCGCGTGATTCTGCCGCCTTCCATTGTGCATGTACTCAGCATGGTGAAGGAAACTTCGCTGGTATCGCAGATTGGCTTCATTGAAATCACCTTTGCCGCGAAAATGCTCACACAACGCGGTTTCAGCGCCATCATCACCTATGGCACGGCGCTGATTCTTTATTTCTGCGTGTCTTGGGCTTTGGCGTCGCTCGCGCGCGCGGCAGAACGCCGCCTGACTACGCGACGAGCTTTTATAATCCCGACGCCTTAAGTGCCGCGGTCAGCGCGGCCGCATCCGCCGCATCCACGGGCGGTTGCGGTGGCCGGACCGTCGCATCGGCAATGATCCCCATCTCTCGCAGGCACCATTTCAG
>JBILPX010000307.1:0-4012 GCA_044373565.1 Roseomonas sp. | reverse complement strand
CATCGCCACGCGATACGAAAAGCACGACGCCAACTACCTCGCGCTCGTCAAACTCGCAGCAGCCAGAATTTGGATGCGGTTTATGAGTCGGTGACCTAGCCCAACTTCCAGCCGAGTGACGCCACTCGACTGCAAAGCGACTGCGACATCAGACCGCTATTCTACCGAATTGCAGGCAGGCTGATGCCCGGGGGTGGTTCTCTCACCAGGCACCATCTGGGCGGGTCACTAGACGGCCCACATCCATCCCAGCCGGAGGACCGGCAGGACCGATTCTCCTCCGTGAACCATTCCGCATTCGCCGTGCAGACAGCCCAGTTCGGGTCCAAAGTGGCATCGCGGCTCAAATAAATTATTTCCAGCCACACCTCGCCCACCGATTCGAAGGTCGGCAGCAGGTTGGTCATCCATTCCCACTTCGCCGCCTGGGCTGGCCGTGCCACGGCAATGGCGCCGCGCGACACGGCGCGCCGATAACCCTTGAGAAAATGTGATTCAAGGCGAACGCCAAACCCGCCACTGCCGAAGCCAACCATGCTTTCGGCCACGGTCATTTCGCATTCATCCGGCAGGATCAGCGCCGTTGGGAAAGCGAAGGTGGTGCCAAGGAAAGTGCCGGCGCGGGCAAACAGGTCAACCTCGAAAAAATAACCAATCGAGCGCATCCGCGCCACGGTGTCTTGCAGATGCGCGGCTTCCTGCCCCGGCGCCACACGCGCCCATCGCGTTGCAACCGCATTCCATACTTCTGCCGCCGCCGGGTAATTCGGATCACTCGCTGCCCAATGGCGCTCAAGCTCCGCGGCGAAGCCACGCGCCTTGCCCTCACGCCAATGCGCAATCATGCGGATCAGGCTGTCCGTGGCGCCAATCGCCCCCCAGGAGACGATATGCACCAGATGATGCGGCTTCTGGACGGCATCCAAATAGGTTTGCAGGACATAGCCCACCCCTTGTGCGCTGAGCCCGCCTTGGCTCTGGCCCGTCACAAAAACCTCGCCCCCTGCTGGGCCGGCGGTGGCATAAGCGGCGGCATCGCGGATCATGCTGAGGGCAGCGGTTGAGATGGCCTGCGCCCGCCCCATGGTCAGACCTGAGGCCCAGGTCCTGAGATCAGGGTGGTCGAAAGTATGCGTACCCGCGATGGCATAAATCCGGTGGGGGTGCCTGCGATCCTTCGCTTCCAGCACCAGGCCGGCGAAGCCGCTATAGCGATCAGTGTAGACGCGAAGGACCTCATAATGCGTAAGCGCCGCAGCGGTTGGCGAATCCTCGAGCCATGGGCGGGAATTCGGATCAGCCGGGTCACGGTAGCGAACATCATAGGCGCGATCTGCGGCGGCGACCGTTGCCTCATCCACCTGCCAGAGCGCCGGGTGGCGGGAACGCCGATCCTGTAGGATGGCCGCGCCATCCACCCCCGGAATGTCATGGGTTGATGGGCTGCCATCAGGAATTTCCAAATCCCGCACATGCCGCAGATGCAGTTCAATGCGCGCCTGGCGTCCGCTATCCGTGAAATTCGCCCTGACCTGGTGCGAGGCGAGAATATCCTGTGCGAAGGGAAGCGCTTGGCGAAACGCCACATGCATATCGCGGACATGTTCCTTGGATAGGTGGGTAGCCGCCGCATCGCAGCGCGCAATATGTGCCGCTGCTTCGGCGCCGCGCGGATCAGTGGCGTGTTGCGCCCGCGCCGCGCCAATCATGAGGATCGCCATAAATAGGCCGCTTGCGAGATATCGGTATGGCCATGCGACTGGCATGGGTTTGTTTCCTTCACTCGGCGCCCAGGATGTCTTTAGCAAACCCGTTTAGCGGTTCTCTGATGCAAAATTCAATGCGTCGTTCTTGCACCGCGCGCAAAGGCAAGGATCATGGCGCTTGTCTCCAGATCTGGCGTTGCGCGGCCGAGAATCCTGAGAAGGCTGAGTTCCTCCCCGCCCGGCAGGCGATGCCCGCCACCCCTGACTTCATAGAGCCATGTCGCCACCCCATGCCGACATGCCTGTGCGCGGTGCAAAAGAACATCTGGCGCATCCAAGGCGTCACGCCGGGGCAGGGGCTCCGCCGGCGCGACACCGGTGCAGCCATTGGCGGCCTGCCAGAAGGCGAAGCTCTCCGGGATCGAACGGCGGCGCTGCAGCATCACGGCACCACCAAGCACGACGCTACCATCCCAACGCACCACCGGGTCTTCCGTGCCGGCCACAAGCATGACCGGCAAGGGCCGCGCTGGCGTGCAGGGCGGGTCAGAGGCAGGTGGCATGGTCGCCTTGAACAGCATGAGTGAAGCCAGCCGCCCGGCGCGCTGGCACGCATAATGCGCTGCCATCATCCCACCATTTGAAATCCCAACCAGGTGTATCGCCGCCGGATCAGCAATGCCGCCCTTCACCAAATGATCAATCAGGCCATCCAGTAGGGCGACATCATCGGGGCCATAAAAGGCAGAGGGAAGTTCCCGCGCTAGTGAGGCTTCATTCCACACCAGACCCGCCGCATCGGGGAAGGCCACGACAAAGCCGGCATCCTTTGCCAGCTTCGGCAGGGGCATCATATTGCGCGTCAACGCACCGCTCAGCGCGGCGCCATGCAGGACAATGATCGTCGGCAGCGGGCCATGTGCCGCCGCAGGCCGGTCAATGATGGTCTGCGCGGCGCGGGTTTCGGGATCCGCTGAAGCTGCCGCGCCGGACACATTGAGCAACAAAGCGAAGGCAGTGCAAAGAAAGCGCCAAGCATGGATCATTGATGTGGGTCTTTTTTCGAAAAACGCTCTGTTTTCGACGGCGGAACTTCAAAACTGTTGGATCACCCCCAAAGCTTCGGGTTCGCCAAATCCCGCGCAATGCGCTCAGCCGCTGCTTCCAGCAAAGCCTCACCCTTCGCGGCAGTGGCGCTGCGCGCATCGCCGATCACGCCATTGGCGCTGAGTTCCTTGAAGGAACGCCGCCGTGCCAAGGCGGGCGGTTGGCCTTCAACCCGTGTGCTATGCGGGCCATGCTGTTCAGAAAGGCGTGCCGGGCGTACCGCTTCGGGCATCAGGGTCATGACCATGGAAGCCTCAGCCTCACAGGCATGCAGCACATTGGATTGGCGTTCCAGAATGGGCGCAAAGGCATCGCCCGCCATGTGCCAATAGGTCGCGGCGGCGACTGGAATGCCGCTTTCGGCTTGCGCATCAACGGCGGCCACGGCCACTGCCTCCGAATTGCCGCCATGGCCATTCAGCAGCATGGCACGCTTGAAGCCGGCACGGGCTGCGGAGCGCACAATGCCACGCAACACACCACCGAAAGCGGCGTAATCCAGCGTCACTGTGCCGCCGAAGGGCACGTGATGCTCGGCCAAACCGGTCCAGACGCAGGGTGTGACCACCACCTGTTCGCCGGCTGCCACCATGCGCTGCGCGACGCGATGCGCCACACCGGTCGCGCAAATGATATCAACACCGGTCGCGAGTGCCGGTCCATGCTGTTCCAGGGATGCGACAGGGATGATCACCAATGCCCCCGCCGCAGCGCGGGCATTGAGTTCCTCGGATGTCATTTTCATCCATTCGATTTCGGTCGTCATGTGCATTACTCCGCGGTTGGGCCGGATTGTTCGACAAGGTCACGCCAGATGGGTTCTTGCGCGGTGCCTGCGGCAAAGATTGCGCCTGCACCAATCAGCGCGGTGCGACGAGAAAGGGGCATGGGGTAAACTCCGGCCTGGGCCGCTTGACGCTAGCGTCTCATGATCGAAGGTGGAAGCACCGAAGCGATCATGAGTGAGACCGCCCCTGTCTTGCGGCGTTCTGAGGCCAAGCTAAAAATATTTTAATTGTGTTTTAAAAATAACTTCTACCCATGGTTGCATGGTCTGTTATCTAGGCTCGGCAAGATAGGTCTGTTTCAGAATTATTTCGAAAAAATTTCCGGAATTATTTCGGAAAAACGAATTGACGAAGAAACAGACGAAAGATAAAAAACTCCTTAACAAAGTGCTAATTTCCTAGAAATTAAGA
>JBILPX010000308.1:0-4012 GCA_044373565.1 Roseomonas sp. | reverse complement strand
ACCGAAGGCCGCCTTGGCTTCAGCGCGGGCGACACTCCAGGCTTCCTCAATCTCATCGGCGCTGCGGGCTACCTTCATGCCGCGCCCACCACCGCCGGCAGCGGCCTTGATCAGCACGGGGTATTTCACCGTCTCCGCCACTTCGCGCGCCTGTTCCAAGGTTTCCAATGCACCCAAAGAACCCGGCACCAGCGGCACGCCAAGGCCGCGCATCGCGTCCTTGGCGGCGATCTTGTCGCCCATCATGCGGATATGCTCGGGCGCGGGGCCGATGAATTTCAGCCCATGCGCTTCCACCATTTCGGCAAAGCGCGCGTTCTCGGAAAGAAAGCCATAGCCCGGATGGATGGCATCCGCGCCAGTCACCATGGCGGCAGAAATCACCGCCGCCATGTTCAAATAGGAATCGCGCGCGGCCGGCGGGCCGATGCACACGCTTTCATCGGCAAAGCGCACATGCATCGCGGTCGCATCCGCGGTGGAATGGACTGCGACGGTGCGAATGCCCATTTCCTGGCAGGCGCGATGCACGCGCAGCGCAATCTCACCCCGATTGGCGATCAGAACCTTACCGAACATGGAATGGCACCCCGGCTGCCCGCACCATTACTCAACAATCATCAGCGGTTCGCCGAATTCAACCGGCGTGCCGCTTTCAACCAGAATGCGCGTTACCGTGCCAGCGCGCGGCGCCTTGATCTGGTTATAGGTCTTCATCGCCTCAATCAGCAGTAGAGTCTGACCTTGCGTGACCTTGCTGCCCAGCGTCACGAAGGGCGCGGCTGTGGGTTCAGCGGAAAGATAGGCAACGCCCACCATGGGGCTGTTCACCGCGCCGGGATGGTCTGCGTCAATCTCAGCGGCGGGCGCTGCGGGCGCGGGTGTCAGGGCTGTGACAGCCGGCCCGGCATGGGCAGCAGCCACCGGCATCGCCATGGCGGCCACCGTCACCTGGCGCACCAGCTTGACCCGCATGTCGTTATCAACCAGCTCAATTTCGGTCAGGTCGCTCTCACGCAGGATTTGCGCCAATTCCCGGATCGTCGCCGGGTCGAATTGCAGGTCCTTGGTCATGCTTCCTCATCCTGTGCGATCAAGCCAGCCATGGCACGGATCGCCAGCGCATAGCCTTCTACCCCAAGCCCGCAAATCACGCCGGTCGCGGCCTTGGAAATGAAACTGTGATGCCGGAATTCCTCCCGGCGATGGATATTCGTGATATGCACTTCAATCACCGGCACACCCACGGCCAAAAGCGCGTCCATCACGGCGATGGACGTAGTGGTATAGCCCGCCGGGTTCATGATGATGCCGGCAGCGCGCCCGCGGCATTCCTGTACCCAGGTCACCAATTCACCTTCGCTATTCGTTTGGCGGAAATCAATGGCGAGGCCAAGCTCATCCGCCACTTCGGCGCAGAGCGCTTCCACATCATCAAGCGTGGAGGTGCCGTATTTCTCGGGCTCTCGCACGCCAAGCATGTTCAGGTTCGGGCCGTTCAGCACGGCGATCAAAGGCGGGGTCACGGCGCTTCCCTTGCGGATTGAACGAGCATTTGCGCTAGCACGGGGGGTCCAAGCCGGGCAAGCGGGGCTGGCGCTTGCCCTTCCGCCCTTGGCCCGCCACATTGGTCCCATGACCGCCATCGCCATTTCCGTGAATGGAGAAACCCGCCAGATGCCCCAGGGCGCCACTGTGGCGGCGCTGCTGGCCGCCATTGGGCTGGATACGCGGAAAGTAGCGGTTGAGCGTAATGAGGAAATCGTGCCGCGTTCCACCTATGCCGCCGTCGCCTTGGCCGAGGGCGATAGGCTTGAAATCGTTCACTTCATCGGGGGCGGCTGAGCATGTCTGACACGGATGATGATAGCTGGCAGGTCGCCGGCCAGCGCTTCCAATCCCGCCTGATCGTGGGTACGGGCCGCTACAAGGATTTGGACGAAACCGCCGCCGCGATTGAAGCCTCGGGCGCTGAGATCGTCACCGTGGCGGTGCGCCGGGTGAACCTTTCGGACCCCAAGGCGCCGATGCTGCAGGATTACGTCTCCCCAAAGCGCTACACCTATCTGCCCAATACCGCCGGCTGCCATACGGCTAAGGACGCGGTGCGCACGCTGCGCCTGGCGCGGGAAGCCGGGGGGTGGAATTTGGTGAAGCTGGAAGTGTTGGGCCCGGCGCCCTTCCTCTACCCCGATATGCCGGCCACTTTTGAAGCGGCGGAAGCGCTGATCTCCGATGGATTTCAGGTCATGGTCTATTGCGCGGATGACCCGCTGGCGGCGAAGCGGCTGGAAGATATGGGCTGCGTTGCCATCATGCCCTTGGGCGCGCCGATAGGGTCCGGCATGGGGGTTGTGAACCCCTATATGATCAGCGCCATCAAGCGTGAGGCCAAGGTGCCCGTGCTGGTGGATGCCGGTATTGGCACGGCGTCTGATGCGGCGCTGGCTATGGAACTCGGCTGCGATGCCGTGCTGCTTAATTCCGCCATTGCCCATGCGAAACATCCGGTGCGCATGGCGCGCGCCATGAAGGCCGCTGTGGAAGCCGGGCGTCATGCCTTCCTTGCGGGGCGGATGCCGCGCAATTACAGCGCGGATGCTTCAAGCCCCATGAGCGGGCTGATCCGGCGCTGAAGCCATCCAGGGCGATGTTTTCTTCAGACAAAAACTCCGAGGCACCGATTTCCAGCCCCATACGATAGGGTGCAAAAATGCTTTCATGTCGAAAAATTTTTGATTAAAATCTTGTTGGGAACAGAGTTCGTGATACAACTATTAAACTGTTGGGCGAAGGGGGGTGAAGGTGCAAAAAAAATGCTCTTGGGCGTTGGTCGGATTAGTAGTCGCCGCTGGCTGCACGCCCCAACCCCCCAGTTACACTAGTCCGCCGAGTACTCAAGCTTACTCGGCACCTAGCGAGACTAGACCGATAGCGATCAGATCAACGTCAGATCGCGCAAGGGATGGAGCTAATTGGGCGAGAGACCAGATCCGCTCTGGCACGAAAAAACCTTTGTCCGTAGCTGATGCTCAAACTTATATTCGACGCGCCATGAGAGATCCCGAAAGTGTTCGGTTCCGAAATGTTCGAGCCTTTGGCTCAACTGGCGCGGTCTGTGGGCTTTATAATGCCAAGAATGGCTATGGCGGCTATGTTGGAGAGACCCCCTTCGTTTATTATCACAGCCCTGACCATTCAGTTCCGCAATTTCTGTATGGTTCGGACATCAGGGAATCAATCTCAATCTTTTCGACGTGGTATTGTAAGTGACTAAAGCAGAGCCTGGGGTTCAGAATTAGACTTACGCGGATAAGTTTCCAACTTGGGCATTTGAGTCTTCATATCCCTTCTGTGAACACATCAGGCGAATTTCCGCCTCCAACAGCGCGGGATCAGGGGCTGGCAGCCATTGCGCCGGCACTACAATCGCCGCTTCCAGCATGCGCTTATAGTCGCCCTTGGGTACTTCTACCGCGCCGAAGCGCGCCAGATGCGCGGTGAGGAATTGCGTGTCCAATAGCGTGAAGCCACCAAGCCTGAGCCGCGCCACAAGCTGCACCAACGCCACCTTGGACGCATCGGTGGTGCGGGAGAACATGCTCTCACCAAAAAACGCGCCGCCGATCCGCACGCCATAAAGCCCGCCGACCAACGCGCCATCCTGCCAGACTTCGACGGAATGGGCAGAACCCATGCGATGCAGCGCGGTGAAAAGCGTTTCGATTTCGTCATTGATCCAGGTATCGGCGCGCCCCGGCGCGGGTTCCGCGCAGCCCGCAATAACGCCAGCAAAATCCTGATCCGCGGTAACGCTGAAGCGGCCAGACAGCACAGTGCGGCGCAACCGGCGCGACAGGTGAAACCCGTGATCCAGCGGCAGAATCCCCCGCAGCGCCGGGTCCAACCAATGGAGCTTCTTGCTGCCCCTTCCTTCCGCCATGGGGAAAAGCCCGGCGCCATAGGCGCGCAGCATAAGCTCGGGCGTGATTTCAAGTGCGCGGCGGCTCAT
>JBILPX010000054.1:0-13096 GCA_044373565.1 Roseomonas sp. | reverse complement strand
CTCAACTGGGCAGCGTCTCCAGTAGGAATCATCCGGGTCGAGCGAGAACTCGGCAAGCGCTTTTATCATGATCCAGAACTATTGGTCCAATTTTGTATTTATTCAAAGACACATAAGGCATTCCTTGAAGTAGAGCGCAGCGTGGCTTTACAAATTTTAGAAGGTAAGCTGAACCGTAAGATGCTTGAGGAGAGTTTGCCAAAGCCAAGCCTCAGTCAGTTTTTCTTTGCCCAGGAAATTTACAAGCCATTCGCAAGATATGCACATGTTATGCTGAAGGAGACGGATCATAAAAAAGCAGCCCTCACCTTCGAAGACTTGAAAAAGATGTTTGATGGAGAGATGCTAAATTGGAAAGAACCCACAATTTTTGATGGCTTTTCTGAAATCAAATTAACGAAACACGATGTTGTCATTTCGGGTGGCCTCGATTGGGAATACAAGGAGCTTGTGGAAATTAACAAGGCGAAATCAACGATTGGCTTCTCTTATATAGCCATCCTATACGATTTGATCCCAATCCTTTACCCCCAATTTGTGGTGCCGGCTTACACGGAACTGCTGGCAGGTTACTTTGGTGAACTCTTCTGGACCGCTGATGGCCTTATCTGTATCTCTGAGACTACGAAAAACGACGCGATTGCATACTGCGAAAAGTGGAGATTGAATCCACCAAGCCTGAGCGTGTTCTCTTTGGGTTCAGACTTCGGCGGAAAAGTGCCATTAAAGGGACCTTCAACGCATCTGGAAGGCATTCTGAAAAAGATCGGCAATCGTCGATTTGGTCTATATGTTTCAACGCTCGAACCACGTAAAAATCATAGAATTCTTCTCCTGGCCCTGTGGAGTGAACTGGCGTCAGGTGCCCTGGACGGCGACGAATGTGCGCTGGTTTTCGTTGGCAAGCGCGGCTGGAACATCTTCGAGTTTCTCTTTGAGGTCGAGCACAACCCTATCGTTGCTGATAGTATCATACTTGCAGAGGATCTGTCGGATGAGGATCTGCTCTTGCTCTACAAGGCGGCTCACTTCGCGCTGTTTCCGTCCTATTATGAAGGCTATGGGCTTGGTCTTGCGGAAGCCTTGCGTGAAGGAAAGCATGTCATCGCAAGTGATGCGCCTGCATTGATAGAAGTGAGTGCTGGCAAAGCGCTGCACCTTGACCCCAATGACACCAGGGCTTGGAGGGCAGCCTTGTACGAGGCCTTCAGCAGGAAAGAAAGCCAAATCACTATCGAGCCGGGCGGCTTTGGAGCGACCTGGGATCAGAGCTATGACGAGTTCAAATTCGGTTTGCGCATGGCAGCAGGCGACAAAATAGCGAGAAACGAGGCGGCCGCATCATGAAGGTTGTTGCGCTCGGGACATATCCAATCAAGTTTCCGATTCATGGAGGCCAGCGTCGTGTAACCGCGTTTCGCGATGCCTATGTCGAGCGCGGCTATGACTATCACTACATTGCCCTTTATGATCCGGGAAGTTACAAATTAGCAGATGTAGATCCGATTGATATTCCAACAGACCCCACCTACTCGTCGTTCCCAGACGTCCCCTTCATCACGGATCTGGAGACGGGTAGATATTTCGCTTTCAACAATGAAGCGTTTCAGGCACTGGCGTCGCGTATCACGGAGCTTCAACCTGACTTTCTTGCTCTTGAGCAACCGTTTCTTTGGCCTTTCGTTAAGCGCTATCTAGAAGAATCGCGCCGAAAAATCAGCGTGTTCTATTCGTCACAAAATGCCGAAGGTCGATTAAAATATGATATTCTGAGACGGAACGGTGGCGTCAGGCACGCTGTCGCCGATCGCGTAAAGACGGCTATCGATGAGTGCGAGATTGAGCTCTGTCGCAATTCGAAGGCCGTGGTCGCCGTTTCGGAAGAAGACGCGCGCTTCTATGCTGAGGAGGCTGACTGCGGCGACCGTGTAATCGTAATACGTAATGGTATTGATTATTCCCCTCGAATGAGGACCTCGTCTGAAGTTTCCAGAATCTTCGACGGACCATACTTTATTTTCGTCGGCAGCGCTTATCCCCCGAACATTGAGGGTTTTGACCATTTTGTCCTCAAGAACCGGCTCTACTTCCTCCCGCCCCGCAAGTCAGTTGCAGTGTGTGGTGGCGCATCTGATGGCGTTTTTCAGCTCAATCGCTACCTGGGACATCTGGCATCCTATTCTGAAAGGGTCCATTTCTTCCCAAAAATTGACGATGATGCGCTGAATGCTCTGAAGAACAGCGCGCACGCGTTTCTCCTTCCAATTCAAACGGGAGGCGGTAGCAACCTAAAGGCGGCCGAAGCCCTGGTTAGCGGCAAATGGGTCATCACAACTTCTGTGGCCCTGAGGTCATTTGAAGAATACCGCAATGCCCCCGGGGTAATAATCGCTGACACCCCTGCTGCATTTGGAGATGCAATGGTCGATGTGTATCATAGGCCACCGCTGATCTTGACCAATGATCAAATCGCCTACAGGCGACGCGTCACATGGGAGTCACTGTTTCATGGCGTAGAAGCCGACCGTTTTTTCCACGTATTGAAGGCCTGAGACGTGGGTTCTCAGAGTTTACAACTACGATATCCCCCTTACAGCGACCGCATTTGCAGCGGGCATCAGATGGCTTTGAGTTTGGTCGTTTTCTTCTGGCTGGTCACTCCGTGTTGCTGGTTTCTGGCATACCGTCATTAAAGGCGCGCCGAGCGATTGCTCAATCCACGCCAAAGGGCGTACATCACCAACCGTCTCAGGTCGCAGCTGGATGAAAGTTCAGGGGCAGGTCAGATCCTACGCAAGGTCTGCCGCACTCGCGATGAAGCCCGGGCCGATGTGTTCGACTACATCGAGCGCTTCTACAACCCGCGGTGTCGGCAATCGGAACTGAGCTATCTCAGCCCAATGGAGTTCAGGGCACGCGCTATGCTAGCTTACCTGCTGTCCTCCAAACCGGCAGCAGGCCACTCCTTGATCAAATTGATGAAGCTTGTCTTGCCGGAGCCCCAGGAGCCATGGATCACAAGGACTATGCCTTCGGGTGCCTGCATGTCCTGGATCCCGCGCGCAAGTGCGCGAGCAAATGGCGTCACGCCAAAAAAATCATCACGCGAGGAGGTCATCGGCGAGTCATTTAGGTAAGTTGACAAATCGTCCTCCTAAATTAAGCGCACATTGATGAAGCCGTCCTGCCTAACCCGCCCCCTCATCCCGCAACAGCTTCTCCACCATCTCCGCCGGCACATCGCTGCTGGTGAAGCAATCGCCAGGGGCCCGCAGCAGCACGAAGCGCATCTTGCCATCGCGGTTTTTCTTGTCTTTCGCCATGCGCCCGAGCAGCGCATCAACCGTGAAGCGGCGCGGCAGATCGGTGATGCGCGCGGGTAGGCCGCAAGCCGCCAGATGCGCAATCACGCGTGAAGGCCATTCCTGGCTGCAATGGCCAAGCCGCGCGGAAAGCGAAGCGGCCAGCCCAAGCCCAACCGCCACAGCCTCACCATGCAGCACGCTGCCATCAAAGCGCGCTTCCGCTTCCAAAGCGTGTCCAAAGGTATGGCCAAGATTGAGCAAAGCGCGCCCGCCCTCCGCACTTTCCTCCCGCTCATCCGCGGCCACCACAGCAGCCTTCAACTTGCAAGATTCAACCACGGCAACGGCCAGCGCGGCGGCGTCCCCCGCCACCACCGCCTGGCCATTGGCTTCGCACCAATGCCAGAATTCGCCCTGCAACAACCCATGCTTCGCCACTTCCGCGTAACCTGCCCGCAATTCGCGCGGCGGCAGGGTGCTGAGCGTATCCGTATCGGCCAGCACGATCCTCGGCTGATGGAAGGCACCGGCCAGGTTTTTCCCAGCCTTTAGGTTCACGCCGGTTTTGCCGCCGACGCTGCTATCCACCTGGGCCAGCAGCGTTGTCGGGATTTGCACGAAAGGCAGGCCGCGCATCGCAATCGCCGCGGCGAAGCCCGCCAAATCTCCCACCACGCCGCCGCCAAGCGCAATCACCGATGTGCGCCGATCCACGCCAGCTGAGAGCAGATCATCCAAAAGTCCATGCAACCGTCCGAAATCCTTACTGGCCTCCCCGGGGGGGACGGTCAGTTCGGCCGCAATGGCAAAGCCCGCTTCCTGCAAACCGGCGCGCAGGCTTGGCAAATGCAACGGCGCGACTGTGGCGTCCGAGATGATCGCTACGCGCTTGGCGGGTAGCACCGGGGCCAGCAAGCCGCCGGCACGCGCCAGCAGGCCCTGCCCGACCAGCACTTCATAAGCGCGTTCGCCAAGCCCAACGGGCACGCATTCGGGCGGGTGATAGGCTTTCAAGCTCTGCTCCAGGCGGCGGGTGGTGAGATCCAGGCTCTCATCATTGCACGGGAGCGTGATGTCAGCCTCGGCATAAAGCGGGTGGCGGGTGTTCATCAGGCGCTGCAGGACCTCGGCCGGGTCGGCATTCAGGAACATGGGGCGATGTTCTCGCCCGGCCACACGGCGGATCAGCACCGAAAGGGGGCATTTCAGCCAGATGGAAATGGCGCCGCTCGCGCGAATCGCGGCCCGCGTTGCGGCATCGGCAAAGGCGCCACCGCCGGTTGCCAGCACCAAGGGCGGGCCGGCCAGCAGGCGGGAAATCACCCTGCGTTCACCATCGCGGAAATGGGGTTCACCATAGCGGGCGAAGATTTCCGTGATCGGCATGCTGGCGGCGTTTTCAATTTCCGTGTCGGCGTCTCGAAAAGGTAGGCCCAGAAGGCCGGCCAGCCGCCGCCCGAGCGCGGATTTCCCCGCCCCTGGTAGCCCAACCAGGACAATACTGGGCCGCGCCGGATCACGCTTTGCGGCGGGTTCCGGCAGAGTCGGCAGGACATCATCAAAGATAGAGTTGCGCATCTTGGGACTGAGCGTTAGCACGAATTCATCAAAGCGAGAGGGAGCCGAGCCGCCAGCATGTTCCGTAACCCGATTCTGCTGGTTGCTGCCGTGGTGCTTGGCCTTTTTGCCGTGGGCCTGATCCTGCTTGGCGCCTTTCCCCCCAGCGTGACGCCACAGGCCGTGGAGCGCACCATCCCCAATGATCGCTTCCGCGGGCGCTAAACCTGCAGCCGCCCGGGCGGGGCCTTCCCGCCATGTTGAGGCGTTTCTGGAAATGCTGGTGGCTGAGCGCGGCGCGGCGCGCAATACGCTGGCCGCCTATCGCACCGATCTTGAGGATTTTGCGGCCTTCACCACCGCCAAAGGGGTGGCGCTTCATGGCGCCGATAGCGCCGTTTTGCGCGCCTGGCTGGCTGGCTTGGCGGCGCAGGGCCTGGCCGCCCGCACCCAGGCACGGCGGCTTTCCGCCATCCGCCAATTCCATCAATTCCTATTGCGAGAGGGCGTTCGCGCTGACGACCCCTCAGAATTACTGGAAGCCCCCCGCTTGCCGCAAAGCCTGCCCAAGGCACTGCGGGAGGAGGAGGTGGAGGCGTTGATCACCGCCGCCGCCGCTCTGCCTGGCAAGCGCGGGCCTTTGGCGGCAGCGGTGGTGGAAATGCTCTATTGCAGCGGGCTCCGCGTTACCGAATTGGTCAGCCTACCGGCGGCCGCCCTTCGCCCCGGCGCCCCCCTGGTGGCGGTGCGCGGCAAGGGCGGGCGGGAAAGGCTGGTGCCGGTTTCCGAACGCGCCCGGGCCTTGGCCCTGGCCGCCCGGCCCGAGGAAAAGGGCAAGCCCAGCCGGTTTCTGTTCCCATCCCGTGGGGCGGGGGGGCATGTGACGCGCCAGGGGCTGGGCTTGATTTTGAAGGAAGTGGCGCTGGCCGCGGGGCTCGACCCCGCCAGGGTCAGCCCGCATGTGCTTCGGCATTCCTTTGCCTCGCACCTTCTACAAAGGGGGGCGGATTTGCGCAGCCTGCAAATCCTGCTGGGCCATGCGGATATCGGCACCACCCAAATCTACACCAAGGTGCTGGAGGAACGGCTGCGTGCCCTGGTGGCGGAACATCACCCCCTGTCCAGAGCACGCCCGATTCGCTGACGCGTCCCGGCCATGCTCTGAAAGTTTGTTTGGTCGCATTTTCCGGAGAGCCAAGTGAGACCACTTGGCTTGAAAATGCTCCGACAGGGGGTCGCGCCCCGGGCCGATTTGGGCTAACCCCGCGCCATGCGTCACTTTCTGGATTTCGAAAAACCCATCGCCGAGCTTGAGGGCAAGATCGAGGAACTGCGCCGGACCACCGATGCCGGCGGCATTGATGTGGCCGATGAGATCGGTCGCCTCGGCGAAAAAGCCCAAGCGCTGCTGAAGACCACCTATGCCAAGCTGTCCCCCTGGCAGAAGGCACAGGTGGCGCGCCACCCCGATAGGCCGCATGCGACTGATTACATCGCGGGCCTGATCCAGGATTTTACGCCCCTCGCGGGCGACCGCGCCTATTCCGATGATGCGGCGGTGGTGGGCGGCATGGGGCGCTTCCGTGGCCGCGCCGTGATGGTGCTGGGCACCGAACGCGGGCATGACACCGATAGTCGTGTGAAACATAATTTTGGCATGGCACGGCCCGAGGGCTACCGGAAAGCGCGGCGCCTGATGGAATTGGCTGGGCGCTTTAGCATGCCGATCCTTTCCTTTGTTGATACCTCTGGCGCCTTTCCAGGGATTGATGCGGAAGCGCGCGGCCAGGCGGAAGCGATTGCGCGGTCCATCGAAGCCGGGCTGGATGCGCCCGTGCCCTTCATTGCGACCATTATTGGTGAAGGCGGTTCCGGTGGCGCGATTGCACTGGCGGCGGCGGATCGCATCATCATGCTGGAGCACGCGATTTATTCCGTGATCAGCCCGGAAGGCTGCGCTTCCATCCTGTGGCGAGACGCCGCGCAGGCGGCAACGGCGGCGGAAGCGCTGAAGCTGACCGCCGATGATTTGCGCAAGCTTGGCCTGGTGGATGTGGTTGTGCCGGAACCGCTGGGCGGGGCTCATCGCGATGCCGCGATAGTTATCTCGGCATTGGGCGACAAGATTGAGGCGCTGCTGACACCCTTGCTCGCTTTGGATGGTGCCACTTTGCGCGGACGCAGGCGCGATAAATTCCTGGAAATGGGGCGTAGCGGCGCCCTGTGATGCCGGCTGATTCGTCGGCGGAACTTCGCGCGCGGTTTCTTCGCGGCTTTCCGGCGATTGCCTTGGTGATTTTCCTCTCCGCCGTTGATCAGACCATCGTTGCCACTGCGCTTGCCGATATCGCCGCTGATATGGGCGGGATTGAGCGCGTTTCCTGGATCCTGATTGCCTATCTGGTGGCGGCGACCTGCGCCGCGCCGGTATTTGGCCAGCTTGGCGATTTCTTTGGCCGGCGGCGCTTGTTGTTTGTGGCACTGGCGATTTTCTTCACGGGCTGCGCCGGCTGCGCGCTGGCGCCCAATCTGCCAAGCCTGATCATCGCGCGTATTATCCAGGGCTTTGGCGGTGGCGCGCTGCTGACGCTGACCCAGGCCTTGATCGGTGAGACTGTGCCGCCGCGCGAACGCGGCAAATTCCAGGCTTGGATTGCGGGGGCTTATGGCTTTGCCTCGGCTTTCGGGCCGGTGGCGGGGGGCTTCATTACCCAGGCTTTCGGCTGGCGCTGGATTTTCTGGTTCCTGCTGCCCTTGCCCTTGGTGTGCGCTTACATAGCGCGCCGCCTGCCCGATATTGTGCCGGATCATGCCGGGCGGCGTTGGCGTTTTGATTGGCTGGGCCTGGCACTTTTCGTGCTGACCATGGGTGCGGCTTTGGTGGCACTGGATCGCGCGCGGCGTTTCGATGCGGCCTATCTGCCCTTGATCCTGGGCCTGGTAGCGCTGGCGCTTTTCGCTGGTGTCACGTTGCTGCGTGTGGAACGCCGCCAGCCCGAACCGCTTTTGCCGCTGCCCTTATTTGCCGAGGCCAGCATCTGGCGGCTGCTGACGCTTTCCATTCTGGTGGTGGCAGCGCAGGTGGGCTTGATCTCCTTTCTGCCATTATGGCTGCAAGTGGTGCGCGGGATGGAACCGGCCAATGCCGGGCTGGTGCTTTTGCCGATTGCGATTGGCTCATCTTTCGGCGCGTTTTTCTCCGGCAAGATGGTGGCGCGTACCGGGCACGCGATGCTATGGCCAAGCATCGGCCTGCCCGTGGCGGCGATGATTTGGAGCCTTCTGGCATTTTTCGCGCCGGCCATGCCGCTATGGCTGATGCTGGCATTATTGGGGGTGGCAACTTTCGGTTCCGGCACATCCTATCCGGTGGTGCAGACCACGGTGCAGGCGGCAGCGGGGCAGGGGCGGCTTGGCATTGCGGCGGCCGGAGTCGCTTTCTCGCGTAATTTCGGCGCCGCACTTGGGGCGGCTGTGGCGGCGGCAGCGATCTTTGGCGCCATGGCGCTTTTCACCCCGGCGCTGACCGAGGGTTTCGCCGCGCTGGTTTCCGATCTGGGCGGCTTGGGCGCGCGGCTTGGTGGCGATGGCGTGGCGCAGCTGCGCGTTGCCTTGGCTGAGCCCTTCCGTGGGCTATTCATCATCGCCGCCGTGCTGATGGGCGTGGCTTCTGTCATGGCCTGGCGCGTGCCGCTGCGCCGCTATTGATCTTGTGTCGGACGGGCAGGGCACGGCAAGCTGGGGTTGTCTTCAAGGATTGCAGCCATGGCCGAAACCACCCAGCCCAAACCAGCCTTTGCCCCCACACGCAGCCTGCCCTTGCCGGGCGGTGCCAAGCTGGTTTTCTGTTCTGGTGTGACGGCGCGCGGCAGTGTGGCTGAAACGCAAGGCGTGGAACCCCAGGCCGAGGAATGTTTCGCGCGCCTGACGCGCGCCTTGGCGCAGGAAGGTGGTAGCTTCGCCGATGTGCTGAAGCTGAATACCTATCTTTCGGATATGCGCGACTATGCCGGCTTTGATGCGGTGCGCCGGCGCATCCTGGCACCGCTTGCTATGCCGCCGGCCAGCACCTGCGTGGGGGGAGCGAGCTTCACCACACCGCTGACGCGCATTGAAATTGAAGCCGTTGCAGTGATCGGCGCCAAGGCGTGAGTCTGGCCGCGCGCATCGCGACCGAAGGGGCGCGCATGGCGCAAGCCTGCACTGCCTGTGGTGCTTGCGTGCAAGCCTGCCCAATGACGCACTTTGCCGCGGGCGTCGCTGAAGCTGATCCGGCTGAGGTCGCATCCGGCATGCGCGCGCTGCTGCGGGGTGAGGAAGCTTCATCGGTGGCAGTCGCCTGGATTGGTGCCTGTACGCGGAGCGCTGCCTGTAATGGTGCCTGCCCCGAAAAACTGGATGTCGCGCTAATGATGCGCTTCGCCGGTATGCGCGCCCGTGGCGCCTTGGATGGCGCGCCGCTGCTGCCGGTGAAGACGGATAGTGGCTGGTCCGCGCGCGTGAAAGGCTTCGCGCGGCTTGGCTTGACCGAACAGGAGCAAGCGGAATGGCTGTAACGCATCACCCCTTGCCCGCAGAACGCGCGGTCTTTTGGTATGGCTGCAATCTGCTGCGCCATGGCGATATCCTGCGCCTGACGGCGCGGTTTCTGGAAGCGGTTGGCGTGGATGCCGCGCCGCGCGGCGGGCCTGCACATTGTTGCGGCTCACCCACCGAACAGAATGCACGCATCAACGAAGCCATGGGCCGCCGCACGATCTCGGCCTTCAACGCGACCGGGCGCGATAAGGTGATTACCTGGTGCCCTTCCTGCCACATGAACATAGCGGATATGATGGTGCCGGAAACGCCCGCGCAATTTGAAGCGGCGCATGTGACGGAAGTGCTGTGGGAACGCCGCGCTGCCTTGCAGCAATTACTGGTGAAGCCAGTACCCGTGCGGGTTCTGCTGCATCGCCATGCCGGGTTTCAGCCGCGCGTTGCAGTGAATGATCTGGTGTCAAACCTGCTGCGCCTGATCCCAGGGCTTGAATTGGTGGAGGAGGATGAGGCGCTACCCGGACATATGTGTTCCGCCTTAGCCGGGGTGCCAGGCGCTTTGGCAGCGGCACATGAGACGAATCTGGCCGCCATGGCGCGGCATGGTGCGGATACGCTTTGCACCATTTTCCATTCCTGCCATCGCGAAGCCGTGGCGCTGGAACGTGGCCGAGACATCAGCGTGATGAATTGGGTGCATCTGCTGGCGCGATCTGCCGACTGGGAGTTCCGCGACGAATACAATCATCTGCGCAATGCCGAAGACCCGCGCGCCACTTTGGATCACGGCGCCTTGGAGCGTATTGGCGCCGATGTCTTCACGCAATTGATGGAACCGGAATTGCGGCGCAAGCCGGTGGTTTAAGTGCTGCTCACGCTTTCAGTGCTGCTTGCAGCCCCGCCGTCCATTGCGAAGCGGCGGCGGTGAGGAAGCCGATATCCGTCTGCGTTGTCAGAAACCGCACGCCGCGCTTGATGGAAGCGGCTTGGCGCGGCACATCGCGATTGCCGCCACATCCCGCAAAGCCACCATGCGGCGCGGTGGCGGCAATGGCGCGGTCCATGGCTTCCACCACAATGGGATCATCGAATTGCCCGGCCTTGCCGAGTGAGACCAGCAAATCATTCGCGCCGATATGCACAACATCCACGCCCGGCACGGCAGCGATGGCTTCAAGATTGGCCAAACCCTCAGCCGTTTCCACCATGCAGACAACAAGTGTATGCGCTTCCAGCGCGGCGGTCGCCTTGGCAACCGGCATGGCGCGATAATCAAAATGTACATAACCACCCGCGACTGACCGCCGCCCGATGGGAGGAAAGCGACAGCGATCCACGGCGCGCTTTGCCTGTTCTGGCGTATTCACATCCGGAAAGACAATGCCGGTGACACCATTATCAAGCAGCACGGGCACATCCGGATCATCAATGCTGCGCACCCGCACCAAGGGCGCTATGCCGATGGCAAGCGCGGTTTGCGCAATGGCGAAAATACTTTCCGGATTGAAGATGGCGTGCTGCACATCAATGAATAGGAAATCATGGCCGGTGGTACGCGCGAGCCGCGCGGCATCCGGGCTGCGGATCATCCGCAGCGACAGCCCAAGCACTGCCTGGCCCGACTGCATTTTGGCCTTGAGCGAGTGAAGCGCGTTCTGAGATTCTTCCATGACGGTGCTGCCTTTTGCGTGTAGCTACGATACTATCACGCGCGGCAAAACTAGCTATGGGCGGGTTGAGTGGATGCTGATTGCAGTTGTGGGGCCTTCCGGCGCGGGCAAGGATACGCTGATGGCCGGCGCGCGTGCGGCACTCGCGCAGGATGCCAGGTTTCGCTTTGTGCGCCGCGCCATCACGCGCCCCGCCGAGGCAGGAAGCGAGGATCATGAAGCGCTGACTGAAGCGGATTTTGCAGCACGGCGCGCAGCCGGTGGCTTCGCGCTTTCATGGGGCGCCCATGGGCTGCATTACGGCATCCCGCGCGACATTGAAGAAGATATCGCAGCGCGCCGCGTGGTGATTGCCAATCTCTCCCGCGCGGTACTGCCTGAAGCCAGCGCGCGCTACCGCTTGCGCGTACTGAACATCACTGCCCCGATGGAAGTTCTGGCCGCACGCCTTGCCGCGCGTGGCCGCGAAAGCCCCGCAGATATCGCCGCACGCTTAGCGCGAGATGTGGTGCTGCCGAATGGGTTGGACGTTGAGAGCGTGATGAATGATGCCGATGTGGCGGAAGGTGTCGCGCGCGTTCTGGCCGCGCTCAACCGCGCAGCTTCAGACGCTCAAGGATTATGAATGGCGCACCCGGCGCGGCTTGGGCGAAGATACAGATATCCGTCACCATGCGCGCCACCGCAGGCGCATCACCAAGCGCTTCAGTGACCGCTGGTAGGATGATGGTTTTCTCGGTGGGCGTCAGGCGCCGCGTCAGTGTCATATGAAAGCGCCATTCGGCGAAGACGTAAGGGTAACCCCACGCTTCAAGATATTCCCGCTGGCGCGGGCTAAGCTTTTCCGGTTTGCGGCGCGCAATCTCGGCCTCGGTCGCGGGCGCACGATGCGGATCAAGCGCGGTCACAGCACCATCTGCAAGCGCTTGCAGGGGAGGGCAGGGCTCGGCCTCACGCAATGCGAGGAAGCCATCCAGATCGGTGATTTGAAGCGGTGGCAGGGCAAAGGCTGCGGTGCGCGTGGCGAAATCCTGCGCGGTTTGCAGTGCCGCTTGTATGTCACCTTGAACGCGAAAGGGCGGCTTCAGTGTGGCGTGAAACCCATAGCCGCGCGCGTCGGCGGTGACCTCCGCGATATCAACACCAGCAATGGCTGGCTGGGGTATTTCCGCGCCACTGACAGCATCGCGCCCAAGCCAGGCAGAAGCGCGCTGATGCAGGGGATCGTCAGTTCCAGGCGCATAGTAAAGCGCAATGCGATAGGGGATCACGCAATCCGTTCCCCTGTGCGCCAAACGCTGCGCACCAGCGGCATATCGCCAATGCTGCGCACGCGCACCAGATCAGCCTTCAGCCTCGGCGCAAGCTGCCCGCGATCAGCAAGCCTTGCCATCCGCGCCGGCGTATCCGTCACCATGGCAATCGCCTGCGGCAGGGTAATCCCGCCTGCCTCCACCGCGCGCCAGGCGGCTTCCAGCATGGATGCCGGCACATAATCCGAAGCAAAAGCCTGCGCCAAGCCTTCGCGCACCAGATCGGCCGCGGCGACATTGCCGGAATGGCTACCGCCACGCACGATATTGGGCGCGCCGGCAATCACCTCAACCTTGAGGTCATACGCAGCGCGCGCCGCCTCCATGGTCACGGGAAACTCGGAAATCGTGATTCCATCAGCTAAGTTACGCGAAATTTCGGATGGCGTATCATCATCATGTGATGCCAGCGGCAGGTTGCGATGGCGAATGCGATCCAGCAACCAGCTGCGCTGCTTCTCACGCAGCTCCGCACGTTGCGCGAGTAGGCCGTCAATCCGCGCCTGTACCTGCGCGTCATTCCATTGCGTCTGGCGTTTGCGCATGACGGCATAACGCGTCAGGTCACGATATTGCCCAACGCCTGGGGAATGATCCATCAGGCTCACCATCACCACACGCGGATGATCCGCTACTGGGTCGAGCGCGGCCGGCATGTCGCGCGCTGGCAATTCGCAGCGCAGATGGAGAAAATGCTCGCCCTTCAACGCGC
>JBILPX010000053.1:0-13102 GCA_044373565.1 Roseomonas sp. | reverse complement strand
CAGCCCAACCGAGGCCACCTGAGGCCGGCAATAGGTGCAGCCCGGAATATTCAGCGTATCCATGGCATGCGGATGCAGCCCGGCAATGGCTTCAACGCAAATGATCCCCTCATGCGACGCCTTATGCGCCAACCAGGGCGGGCCAGTCAGGTCGCCAATGGCATAGATGCCTGGTTCCTCAGTACGACCGAAAGCATCCGTGATGATATGCGTGCGGTCCACCTGAATTTTGGTGCCCTCAAGGCCCAAATCTTCGACATTGCCGACAATGCCGACGGCGCTGATCAGCCGATCCGCCTTGATCTCGGTTACCTTGCCGCCGGCTTCCACAATGGCGGCAATCGCGTCGCCTTCCTTGCGCACGCCTTGCAGCTTGGCGCCCACCAGCACTGTCATGCCCTGTTTTTCAAACGCCTTATGCACAAAGGTAGAAACCTCCGCGTCCTCGACCGGCAGAATGCGATCCATCGCTTCAATCAGCGTCACCTCGGACCCCATATTGCGATAGAAGGACGCGAATTCAGACCCGATGGCACCAGAACCGATCACAATCAGGCGCTTCGGCAAAGCAGGTGCCGTCATGGCTTCGCGGTAGGACCAGATCAGTTTGCCATCCGGTTCAATCCCCGGCAGCACACGCGCCCGCGCGCCAGTCGCCAAAACAATATGCTTGGCCATCAGCTCCGCCACCGGCTTGCCATCCTTGCTCACCGCAACTTTGCCAGCGCCAGCAAGCTTGGCGTGCCCATCAAATACCGTGACCTTGTTCTTGCGCAGCAAATGCTTCACGCCGCCGGAAAGCTGCCCCGCCACGCTGCGTGAACGCTTCACAACCTTGGCGAAATCAAAGCGGATATTGTCAGCCGCGAAGCCGTAAGCATCCAGGCTATGCAGCAAATGATTGATTTCAGAGGCACGCAGCAGCGCCTTGGTTGGGATGCAGCCCCAATTCAGGCAAATACCGCCAAGGTTTTCACGCTCCACCAGCGCGACCTTCATCTTCAATTGGCTGGCGCGAATGGCCGAGACATAGCCGCCAGGCCCACCGCCCACCACCACCAGATCAAATGCCTCAGCCATGTCTCAGGCTCCTTCCTCTATTCGGCCAGGCGATCAAGCGCCGCGCCGTCAACAAGTTGCATGGTCCATTCGTCGAGCCCGCGCGCACCCATGGCGCGATAGGCGCCAATGGCGAGTTCATTCCAATTTAGCACATTCCATTCCAGCCTCGCTCCACCTTCATCCTTCACCTGCCGAGCAAGGCTGCGGAAGATGGCGCGTGCAATGCCGCGGCCGCGATAGGCGGGCTCCACAAATACATCCTCCACCCATATGCCATGGCGCGCGGTGAAGGTGGAAAAGGTACGATACCAAATACAAAGTCCAACCGGCTTGCCATCCGCTTCCGCAATGATGGCGGCGGCACGTGGCGTCGGGCCAAAAAGTGCCGCGGCGAAATCCGCCTCAGTGCCCTTCGTCTCATGCAGCAGCTTTTCATATTCCGCCAAGGCGCGCACGAAATGCACCACCACCGGCACATCGGCTGGTGTTGCATCACGCAGCGTGAAGTTGCCCGGCATCAGAGCATCAGGCTCAGCGGATCCTCGATATTGCGCTTCAGCGCTTGCAGGAATTCCGCCGCCAAAGCGCCATCAATCACGCGATGATCCACGGAAAGCGTGAGGGTCATCACCGTTGCGATGGCAAGCGCGCCATTCTTCACCACCGGGCGCTGTTCGCCGGCGGACACCGCCAGAATGCCGGCCTGGGGCGGGTTGATGATGGCGGCGAAATCCCGCACGCCGTACATCCCCATGTTCGAGATGGAGAAACCACCGCCCTGGAATTCCTCGGGCTTCAACTTGCCGGATTTGGCGCGCGCGGCCAGATCCTTCATTTCAGTGCTGATGGCAGCCAGGCCCTTGATATCGGCGTTTCTCACAATCGGCGTGATCAGCCCATCCGGGATGGATACCGCGACCGAGATATCAACATCATGCAATTGCAGAATGGCATCTTCGGTCCACATCGCATTCACATTGGGAAAGCGGCGCAAAGTCACCGCTGTTGCCTTAATCACCAGATCATTCACCGAAAGCTTGTAGGCGCCGGGGCCATCCTTGGGGCTCCGCGCATTCAAATCGGCGCGGATTTTCAGCAGCGCATCAATTTTCACATCCGTGCTGACATAGAAATGCGGAATCGTCGCCTTGGATTCAGCAAGGCGGCGCGCAATCACCTTGCGCATGCTGCTATTGGGCACGGCCGTATGCGGCGCGGTAATTGCAACTGTCGCAGCCGCCGCGGCGGGGCGCGGGGCGGCCACAGGCGCGGGCGCAGCAGCAGGCGCCGGGCCACGCGACAGCGCGGCATCCACATCCGCCTTCACAATCCGCCCATTGGGGCCTGAACCGGCGATTTTGCTGATATCCACACCAGCCTGTGCAGCCATGCGCCGCGCGAGCGGGCTCGCAAACACGCGATCACCCGATGCAGCGGCGGGTGCGGGTGCGATAGCGACGGGCGCAGCAGCAACCGGCGCTGGTGCAGCAGGTGCAGGCACAGCAGCGGGGGCTGCTTTGGGCGCGGCGCCGGCGGCGGGCACGGCTTCGCCCGCTTCCACCAGCACGGCGATCACATCATTCACCTTCACGCCTTGCGTACCGGCGGCCACCAGGATGCGGCCCAGAATGCCTTCATCCACCGCTTCCACTTCCATCGTTGCCTTATCGGTTTCGATTTCCGCGATCACATCGCCGGCCTTGACCCGCTCGCCTTCCTGCTTCAGCCAGCGCGCCAGATTGCCCTCTGTCATGGTGGGCGAAAGCGCGGGCATCAGAATATTTGTGGCCATGGTGCTTCTCCCTTACCGACGATAGGTGACGCTACGCGCCGCTTCCACCACCTGTTCCAGGCGCGGCAGGGCGAGTTTCTCAAGATTAGCCGCATAAGGCATGGGCGCATCCAGCCCGGTCACGCGGACCGGCGGTGCATCCAAATGATCAAAGGCGGTTTCCATGATCTGCATGGCCACTTCCGCGCCAATGCCGGCATAGGGCCAGCCTTCTTCCAACGTCACCAGGCGATTTGTCTTGCGCACGGAAGCCGCGATGGTTTCCGTATCCAAGGGGCGGATGGAACGCAGATTAATCACTTCCGCGCTAATGCCCTGCTCGGCGAGCTTTTCAGCCGCCTGCATCGCCATGCTGACCATGATGGAGAAGGCCACAATGGTAACATCGCTGCCTTCGCGTTCCACCTTGGCTTTGCCGATCTCCAGGATGAAATCATCCGCCGTTGGGCATTCAAAACTTTGCCCATAGAGAATTTCATTTTCCAGCACGATCACCGGGTTCGGGTCGCGGATGGCAGCGCGTAACAGCCCCTTCGCATCAGCGGCGGACCAAGGCGACACCACCTTCAGCCCCGGGCAATGCGCATACCAGGATGCGTAGCATTGCGAATGCTGCGCCGCGACGCGGGAAGCCGCGCCATTCGGGCCACGGAAGACAATCGGGCAACCAAGCTGCCCGCCTGACATATACAGCGTTTTGGATGCGGAATTGATGATCTGGTCAATCGCCTGCATGGAGAAGTTGAACGTCATGAATTCAACAATGGGCTTCAAGCCAGTAAAGGCCGCCCCCACCGCCATGCCGGTAAAGCCATGTTCGGTGATGGGCATATCCATCACGCGGCGCGGCCCGAATTCTTCCAGCAAGCCTTGGCTGATTTTGTAAGCGCCCTGGTATTGCGCGACTTCTTCGCCAATCAGGAATACATCCGCATCGGCGCGCATTTCAGCCGCCATGGCATCACGCAGCGCTTCGCGCACCGTCATGGATTTGGTCGGGCCCCAATCCTTCTCGGGCGTAGCGGCGCGTGGCGCGGCCGGCACGGATTCTGGGGCAGGGGAGGCTGGTGCAGGTGCTACCATGGGCGCGGGCGCAGCTTTGGCGCCGCCAGTACCGCCATCCAATTCCGCAATCATGGTATTCACTGCGACATTTTCCGTGCCTTCCGGCACCAGAATGGCAGTCAACACACCTTCATCCACTGCTTCCACTTCCATGGTCGCCTTATCGGTTTCGATCTCGGCGATTACTTCGCCGGATTTCACCTTATCGCCAGCCTTTTTCAGCCAGCGGGCCAACTTGCCTTCCGTCATGGTGGGGGAAAGCGCGGGCATCAGGATCACGGCACCCATTTCAATTCGCCTCCACCAGGATATCGGTCATCAATTCGGATTCCGGCGGCTCCGGGCTTTCCTGCGCGAAATCGGCGCTGTCCTGGACAATCGCCTTCACCTCATCGTCAATCAACTTAAGATCCGCCTCGGTCACGCCGAAATCATCCATCAGCAGCTTACGCGCCGTTTCAATGCAATCCGATGTTTCCCGCATTTTCTGCACTTCTTCGCGCGTGCGGTACTTCGCCGGGTCAGACATGGAATGGCCGCGATAGCGATAGGTCTTCATCTCAAGCAGATAAGGCCCCTTGCCGGCGCGGCAATGCGCCACAGCGCGTTCGCCGGCTTCACGCACGGCAATCACGTCCATACCATTCACCTGCTCACCGGGGATGCCCCAGGGCGCGCCATTCTGCGACAGGTCGCGCGAAGCCGAGGCACGATCAACGCTGGTGCCCATGCCGTATTTATTGTTTTCGATGATGAAAATGCAGGGCAGCTTGAAAAGTGCGGCCAGGTTCAGGCTTTCAAAAACCTGACCCTGGTTGGAAGCGCCTTCCCCGAAATAGGTCAGCGCCACCCTTCCATCCTGCCGATACCAATTCGCGAAAGCGAGCCCATTGCCGAGCGAGACCTGCGCGCCGACAATCCCATGCCCGCCATAAAAACCCTTCTCGCGGCTGAACATATGCATGGAGCCACCCTTGCCCTTGGAATAGCCGCCGATGCGTCCCGTGAGTTCTGCCATCACGCCGCGGGCTTCCATGCCGGTAGCCAGCATATGCCCATGGTCGCGGTAGGAGGTGATCACCTGATCCCCCGGCTTCAGGCACATTTGCATGCCAACCACGACCGCTTCCTGGCCGATATAAAGATGACAGAAACCGCCAATCAGACCCATGCCATAAAGCTGGCCGGCCTTTTCCTCAAACCTGCGGATCAGCAACATGTCGCGATAGGCGCGCTGCAATTCATCGCGCGATATCGCCGGGGCCTTGGCTTTTCCGCGACGTTTGGCAGGTATTTCTGCGGCCTGGGGCATGGGGGTTGTTCCTCCGTGACTTAAGCTTCCGTGACTTAGCTTCCAGACCCAATAAGAGACGAGTTTGATTAAAATACAAGGCTTGAAAAGTTAAAAAACCGTGTTTTTGCAATGCAATAATATAATTAACCACGAATCAGTTAAGTGCTTGTTCCATCATGCTGAGGCTGGTGTAGTATCACCCCCGGCGCAGCAGGCTGTGTTCCATAAGGCTTGAAAAACCAGCAAAAATGGCGTCGGGCGCCAGGGTTCAATAAAGACGGCGTTCCGGCCCATAGGGCACAATTACCTCATCCCGCCCAACCATGTTCAGCAGCGACCGGGCGCGTTCTTCAAGCTGGTCCCGATCAAGCCTGTCGCCCCTGAGGCCAGCCACGCGGCGTTCCATTGTGTCACGCTCGGTCTCTGCCCGGGTCAGCTCAGCCCGTGCCGCGACGATATCCGCCTGGCGCTTGTCACGCGCCATCAGCCCGCGTTCCCCATGCATGGCATGCCAGGCGAAATACCCGGACACGGCTAGGAAGCCGGCGGGCACCAATACCCCCTTCAGGAGTCGCTTGAAAGTTGAAAGCAGCGCCATTGGCGCGATTACCCCGCAAAATGAAGTGAGGCCTAAAGAATCAACTCTCGAGTCGCTTGTCCAGAGCGAAATGCCGGAAGCCCGTGAAATCGCGCGAAATTCCGCCCAAAACGCACTTTCCTTGACATTCAACATCTCGGCGCGCCTGTCGCGCGCTACCGGGCGCAGGGTGCCGTCGTGATCCCAAGCATCATCCCCACCTCGGCTGGCGCTGTGCGACATCAACGAAAACGGATTGCTTGAAAGGAATGCCCCCAGGGAGACTCGAACTCCCATGCCCTCACGGGCGGACGATTTTGAGTCGTCTGCGTCTACCGTTCCGCCACAGGGGCAACGCAAAGCCTTCCTAACCCAAGCCGGGGGCCGGGGTCCAGAGGGGGGTCAGCACAGGGAATAGCCACCATCAATCACCAGCGCCACTTTGCCGCGAAGATCGAAGGACGCGTAAGCCATGGCGCTCAATAGCCGACTTGCCGGTCCACCACTTCCTTGAGCGGCGCGCCATCCAGAAAGCGGCGCAGGTTTTCAACCAGCAGCGCCGCCACCATGGAATCCCGCGCTGGATGCAGCCCGCCAATATGCGGCAGCACCAGGATGTTTTCTGTGCCCCAGAAAGGATCATCCTTGGGCAAAGGTTCCTGGCGGAACACATCCAGGATGGCGCCGGCAATGGTGCCGGCCTTGGCAGCCGCAACCAAGGCTGCATCATCAATCAAGGCGCCACGGCCGAAATTCAGCAGCCAGGCGGTTTTCTTCATGCGCGAAAGCCGCGCGGCATTGATGATGTTCTCCGTCTCGGGCGTGGCCGGCAGCAGCAGCACAACGAAATCGGATTGCGCCAGCACCTCATCGGTTTCCGCCGGTGCGTAAACGCGTTCCACATGCGGCAGCGTGCCAGCAGCGCGGCGCGTACCGATCACGCGCATCTCCAGCGCCGCAGCCTTGCGCGCCAATTCCTGCCCAATCGCACCCAGGCCCAGAATGCCAAGCGTCTGACCCGCAAGTGTCGTGGAAACCCGCCGCGTCCAGGTGCTGGCGGCGTTGTCGCCGACAATGGCTGCATAGGGTTTGGTGATGTGAAACAGTGCGCCCAGAATGTTTTCCGGCATCTGCACGCGATGCGTGCCACGTGCGCAGGTGAGCGTCATGCCTGGAGGCAGATCAGCCCGCGCCAGCCAATGTTCCACGCCTGCCGTTAACGCCTGCGCCCAGCGGAGCTTTGGCATCTGCGTGAGTGTTCCGGCAGGTGGCCCCCAGGTCAGCATCGCCTCCGCTTCCTGCATTTGCGCGGCGCTGGGTGTCGCGTTGCGCGGTAATTCCTCAAGCCTGATGCGCTGGTCTAAGCCGGCATCGGTGATCGCCTTGCGATAGGCATCCGCGCCATCGGTCCAAAGCAGGAAGAGCGGTTTGGTCATGGTGTTGCCTCAGGCTTTCACAATCAGCGCATCCACCGCGACCGCGTCACTGCCGGCGATGATGATGGGGTTCACATCAAGCTCAACGATCAGGTCGCGTTGATCAGCGGCGAATTCTGAAAGCCGGACGATGATATCCGACAGCCTGTCCATATCGGCGGCGGGCGCACCGCGAAACCCTTCCAGTGCTGCGCGGCCTTTCAGGCGGCTGAGCAAGTCGCGCGCTTCCGTCTTGGTGACAGGCGCCAGCGCCAGCGCTGAATCGCGCATCAATTCCACCAGCACACCGCCGAGGCCCACCACCACCAGCGGCCCCATCAGCGGATCAATGCGCGCGCCGACCATGATCTCCACGCCCGGCTTCGCCATGGGCTGCACCAGCACGCCATTGATGCGCGCATTGGGCGCGTGGTGCTTCGCACTGGCCATGACAGCGCGGAAGGCTTCGCGCAATTCCGCTTCATCCTTCAGTTTCAAGCGAATAACGCCCGCTTCGGTCTTATGCGGCAAATCAGGGCTTTCCACCTTGATCGCGACCGGCCAACCAAGTGCCTTGGCAGCAGCCAGCGCCTCATCTTCCGATGTTGTCAGCCGTTCCGGCACCACAGGCACGCCATAAGCAGCCAGCACCTGCTTCGCTTCGCGTTCGGTGAGCGTGCGGTCTTGCGCCGTTGCAATCCGCTTTGCCGCTTCCTGCGCGGCTTCGGGGCGCGCCACCCGCTGATATTGGCGTGGGCCAGCGCTACGCCTTTCTTCGCGCTTATGCCAATGATCGAGCGTCGCAAAGCAACGATCCATGGATCGGAACAGGCCGATGCGCGGGTTCTGCTCAGCCTCCTTCGAACCGAAGCCTTCCAGCCATTCCGTGGTCCAGACCACGCAGATGGGCTTATTGTGCTGTTCGGCAATGGCGGCCAATTCGCCCGGGCGTTTGGCGGAAAGCTCGGTCGAATAGATCTGCGCGTAAAGCAGCGTGCCGTAATGGTCTTCGCCAAGCATGGCGGAAGCACACGCCGTCAGGCTTTCCGGGTCATTCGCGACTTGCGCAGTGACATCGCAAGGATTGCGGGCGGAACCGAAATCCGGAATGCGCGATTCCAAAATTGCCTGTACCGGCGGCGTTGGCTGCGGCAAGGGAATACCGCGTTCTTCCGCACGATCAGCTGACATGATGGCGGCGCCGCCGGATACCGCCACCACCGCAACACCGCGCGCCTTGGGCTTCGGTGCCTTCGCCATGAAGGACGCAGTTTCCACCATGGCTTCGAAATTATCCACCAATATCGCCCCCGCACGTTCAAACGCCGCGCGATAGGCGGCCTGAGACCCCGCCAATGACCCGGTGTGCGACATGGCCGCCGCAGCACCCTGTTCGCCCGTACCAAGCTTGAAGACAATCAGCGGCTTGTCAGCAGCATCCGCGATTTGCGCGGCTTCAATGAAGCGCATCGGGTCCGGCATGCCTTCAAACACGCAAGCAATCGCGCGGCACGCCGGATCATCCGCCAAGAAGGAAACGCAATCCGCGACATCAATATCGGAAGAATTGCCGGTGGTGAGAAGGTGGCTCACCGAAACCCCGCGCATGACCGATTGTGCGAGCGAAAAACCAAGCGCGCCGGATTGGCTGACAAGGCCAAGCGCATGCGGCAAAGGCGCTCCCATGGGCGGCGGGATCATGAAGGTGACACCGGCCTTGCTGGCGAAATTCAGCATGCCAATACAATTCGGCCCGACAATGCGCATGCCCGCACTGCGCCCAATTTCAGCCAGACGAATTTGGGCTGCGATATCTTCCGCGCGCCCGGTTTCCGAAAAGCCAGACGCATACATCATCAAGCCGCCGACACCGGCCTTGGCGCAATCAAGCGCGATTTCTTCCACCGCATCCTTGGCAGCGACCACAATGCAGCAATCGGGCACTTCCGGCAGCGCGGCAACTGAAGGGTAGCAGGGCCGCTCACCAATTTTTTCATAGCGGCTATTCACCAGATGCAGCCGGCCCGTATAGCCACACAGTGCGCTGATGGTGCGATCCGCGAAGGAACCCACGCGCGGGGAAGCGCCAATCACGGCAATCGAGGCAGGGTTGAACAGCCGCTGCATATCGGCATGGCGATAAACGCCGCGATGGGTGATGGACATTACCTTGCTTCCTCCTGCTTTGCCGGTTTGATGCGCCAGTCTGGTCTATGAAGGGCGCGCTTGACGGCACGCCCCTAATTCAATGCATGTCTGGTCGCATTTCCCGAGCCGCCAAGTGATGCCACTTGGCTTGGAAATGCTCCACTTCAACGCGCGGCTTCCGCCAGATATTCCATCGCCGCCGCCACACCGCCTGGCGCATGCGGCACGTCATTCAGCTTCAGCGCCATTTCAACGACGGAAAGCGTGCCCAGAATCATCGGTTCATTCAAATCACCCAAATGCCCGATACGGAATACCTTGCCGCCCAAGGGCCCAAGCCCACCACCGAGCGACACATTGAAGCTTTGCAGCGCAGTGCGGCGCACCGCTTCCGCATCATGGCCTTCGGGCATCAAAATAGCTGTGACGCTATCCGAATAGCGATCAGGATTCATGCAGAAAAGCTGCGGCCCGGCATTGCCAGACCAATGGCGCACGCAGCGCCGCACCGCTTCCGCCAGGCGCGAATGCCGCGCGAAGACCTGATCCAGCCCTTCTTCTTCCAGCAGACGCAGTGATTCCTGCAACCCGTAAAAGAAGGAAGTGGGCACTGTGCCAACGAAGGATTTATGCTTGCGCGTCAGCATATTCGTCCAGGAAAGATAGGATTTCGGCAGGCGAGATGTCTTGTGCGCTTCCATCGCTTTGGCCGAAACGCCAGTGAAGGACATGCCGGTGGGCAGCATCAGGCCCTTCTGACTGCCGCCCACCGCGACATCCACGCCCCATTCATCCATGCGAAAATCAAGCGAGCCGAGCGAGGAAATGGTATCACTCAACAACAAAGCGGGATGCTTCGTGGCATCCAGCGCGGCGCGCACATCCTTCAGCGGCAATTCCATACCCGTCGCGGTTTCATTATGCACGGCGCAAATCGCCTTGATGCGATGGCCTGTATCCGCGGCCAGGGTTGCGCGCAGCGCGGCGAAATCAACACCACGGTGCCAATCGGCACTGATCACTTCAGCCTTCAAGGACAAATCCTCGGCCATTTGCGCCCAGCTTTGCGAAAAATGGCCGGTTTCAATAATGGCCACCGTATCGCCGGGCGAAAACAGATTGACCAGGCTCGCTTCCCAAGCCGCGTGGCCAGAACCTGTGTACATGAAGACTTCCTGTTCGGTCTTCAAAATCCGCTTCAGCCCAGCGACGCATTTTTCATAAACTGGCATGAAGGCGGGATCATTGAAATCAACAGTGACATGCGCCACCGCAAGCAGCACAGAATCCGGGATATTGGTGGGACCCGGATTGGCAAAGAATTGCCGCCCGCGCGGCAGACGAGGCTTAGTGGCCATGAGAAGTGATTTCCTTCTTGCGATGATTTGATTGCGGCGCGGGCTTCATTTCGCCAATTCCCGCGCCATGGATTCAAGCCCCGCCAGCGTCAGCGGGTGCATGCGGTTTTCCATCAGCCCCTGCATCATGCCGATGGAATGGGTATAGCGCCAATGCTGCTGATCTATGGGATTGAGCCAGGCGGCGCGGCGAAAATGCCGCGTCAGCCGGCCCAGCCAGACCACGCCGGATTCCTCATTCCAATGCTCAACCGAACCGCCGGGCTGAGAGATTTCATAAGGCCCCATGGTGGCATCACCCACCAGCACCAGGCGCCAATCCGGGCCATAGGTGCGCAGGACCTCCTGCGGTGATTTCTCGGTTTCCTTGCGCCGACGATTTTCACGCCATAGTCGTTCATAGGGGCAGTTGTGGAAGTAGTAGAATTCCAGATGCTTGAATTCTCCGCGCGCGGCAGAAAACAATTCCTGGCAGATGCGGATATGATCATCCATGGAACCGCCAATATCCATCAGCAGCAGCACCTTCACCGCATTGCGGCGTTCCGGCACCATATGCAGATCAAGCGACCCGCCATTGCGCGCCGTGGCGCCAATCGTGCCCGGCATATCCAATTCCGTCGCGGCACCCGTGCGCGCAAAGCGGCGCAGCCGGCGAAGTGCCACCTTCATATTGCGCGAGGATAACGCCTCGTCTTCATCCAAATCCTTATAGACGCGCTTGTCCCACACCTTGGCGGCGCGGCGATTGCGGCTTTCTTCCTGCCCAATCCGCACCCCTTCCGGGTTGTAGCCATAGGCGCCGAAGGGTGATGTGCCGGCGGTGCCGATCCATTTCGAACCGCCGTGATGCCGGCCCTTTTGTTCTGCCAGCCGTTGGCGCAGCGTTTCCATCAGCTTGTCGAAACCGCCGAGTGCCTCGATCTGCGCGCGTTCTTCCTCGGTTAGGAGTTTTTCCGCCATTTTGCGCAGCCATTCGGCGGGGATTTCCACCACCGGCTCCCCAGGCGGCGCTTCCAGCCCCTTGAAGATTTCACCAAAAACGCGGTCGAACCGGTCAAGGTGGCGTTCATCCTTCACCAGCGCAGCGCGCGACAAATGGTAGAAATCCTCTACATCAAAACCCGCCACGCCGGCCTCAGCGCGCGCAGCAACGCCAAGTATTCCGTGATGGAAGCCGGCACACCGGCAGCGCGCAGCGCGATGATGAAGGGCGCGAACATCCGGGCTACCTATGCCTGATGCCGCCGCATCAGACCTTCCGCCGCGTCAGGAAGGCCAGGCGTTCAAACAAATGCACATCCTGTTCGTTTTTCAGCAGCGCGCCGTAAAGCGGCGGGATCGCGGTTTTGTTGTCCTGGCTGCGCAACGCTTCCGGCGGCATGTCTTCAATGGTCAGCAGCTTCAGCCAATCCAGCAATTCCGATGTTGCCGGCTTCTTCTTCAATTCATTCACGCCGCGCACATCAAAGAACACCGTGAGTGCTTCCCGCAGCAAATCCTGGCGGATATTCGGGAAATGCGTCTGCACGATTTTCTCCATCGTCTCCCGATCCGGGAAGCGGATGTAATGGAAGAAGCAGCGGCGCAAAAACGCGTCCGGCAATTCCTTTTCATTGTTGGAAGTGATAATCACCACCGGCCGATGCCGTGCCTTGATGCTGCGACGCAGTTCATAGACGTAGAATTCCATACGATCGATCTCAAGCAGCAGATCGTTCGGGAATTCGATATCGGCCTTGTCGATTTCATCAATCAGCAGCACGACGGGTGCGTCTGCTTCAAAGGCTTCCCATAATTTCCCGCGCACGATGTAATTCGCAATGTCATGCACGCGCGGATCGCCAAGCTGACCATCACGCAGCCGGCTCACCGCATCATATTCATAAAGGCCCTGCTGCGCCTTGGTGGTGGATTTGATGTGCCATTCAATCAGCGGATAGCCGAGTGCCTTGGCGATTTCCTGCGCGAGCACCGTCTTGCCAGTGCCTGGCTCACCCTTGATCAGCAGCGGGCGTTCCAACGCCACCGCGGCATTTACCGCAACCTCCAGCTCTCGGGTTGCGACGTATCTTTCAGTGCCTTTGAACTGCGCCACGCTCTGCTCCGTCTTTCTGGGCCTTATGGTCGGGCGAGCGACCCTTGCGCGCAAGCCCCCGAATTACTCGGCGGGTGTCAGGCGCAAAACGGCGCCCTCCGCGCGCGGGGCGCCTTGGGGCGCAACCCGCACATCGGCTGCCACCAGCGCGCCTTCGGCATCCATGATCGCAAGGCGATAAAAGCCCGGGCCGGGCGGGACCCAGCCCAATTCGCGCCGTGCCGCATCCCGGGCGATGGGGGCGCCATCCACCAGGAACGTCAGCGGCCGCCGCCCGCCGGCAACGCGGAGCA
>JBILPX010000305.1:0-4049 GCA_044373565.1 Roseomonas sp. | reverse complement strand
GGTGAGGTGAAATGGCTTGGCCCCGCCATGGGCGAGCATAATGGCGAAATCTATCGCGATTGGCTGAAATTATCTGATGCCGAAATGGAAGCGCTAACCGCTGCGCGGGTTATCTGAAGCCAACCCGCGCAGCGAAGCTTTAAGATCAGGAAGCGAGATACCCGCCATCCACATGCATTTCTGACCCTGTCATATAGGATGATTCGTCAGACGCCAGGAACAGGATGGCGTAAGCGACCTCATCCACCTCACCGGGGCGGCCCATCGGGACATGGCCGAGCATTTTCGCGCGAAACACGGGGTCAGCCGTGGCACCGCTGGTGCGCATGGGCGGCATGAGGCCGGGATGCACCGTGTTCAGGCGAATGCCCGAAGTACCTTCATGCACCGCAACTGATTTCGTGAGCAACCGCACCGCTGCCTTGGAAGCGTTATAGGCGCAATGAATTCGTTCCTGCCCGACAACGCCCGAGATTGAAGACAGGTTGATGATGGACCCGCCACCCGATTGCCGCATGGCGGCAACGCCGTGCTTCACGCCAAGGAAAACGCCGCGCGCATTCACGGCCATGATGCGATCCCACAGCGCTGTGTCATAAAGATTGTTGGTGTTGCTGCCGGAAATGCCGGCATTATTCACCAGCACATCAAGCCGCCCATGCGCGGCCATCACGGCAGCAATGGCGGCTTCCCATTGCGCTTCATCCGCGACATCCAGGTTGATGTAGCTTGCAGAACCGCCGGCCTTGGCGATTTCCGCCACCACGGCGCGGCCTTCGGCTTCCATCATGTCGGCCACCACTACCTTCGCGCCTTCACGCGCCAAAAGCAGTGCGGTCGCGGCGCCCATGCCGGATGCCGCGCCGGTAATCAACGCAACCTTATTCGCAACGCGCATAATATTTCCTCCTGGTCATTCTTGATCAGGTAGCCTTGCAAGACTGTGGCCGCTCCGCAAGTCAGCCATAACTCATGGTTGATTCCGCGCCGCGGCTCATATCGCGCGGAATGGGCTGGCCGGTGAGTACCAGTGCCAAAGCCTCAGCCACGCGAATGCCATCCACGCCAGCGCTCAAGATGCCGCCGGCATAGCCAGCGCCCTCTCCAGCCGGGAAAAGCCCTGCCGTATTCACGCTTTGAAAATCAAAGCCGCGCGGGATGCGAATGGGACTGCTGGTGCGGGTTTCAACGCCGGTCATCAGCGCATCGGGGCGGGCAAAGCCTGGCACTTGCTTATCGAAGGCAAGCAAAGCTTCGCGCATTGCTTCCACTGCGAAATCAGGCAGGCATTGGGCCAAATCGGTGGGCGTCACGCCGGGCTTATAGCTGGGAAGTACCTCGCCCAGCCCCGTGCTGGGGCGCCCGGCCAGAAAATCGCCGACAAGCTGCGCGGGCGCGCGATAATCGCCACCGCCAGCGATGAAGGCGGCACTTTCCCAATGGCGCTGATAGGCCAATCCGGCCAAGACATCGCCCGGATAATCCTCGGGCGAAATCCCCACCACAATGCCGGCATTGGCATTGCGCTCGGCGCGCGAATATTGGCTCATGCCATTGGTCACCACGCGCCCGGCCTCACTGGTGGCAGCCACTACCGTGCCGCCCGGGCACATGCAGAAACTATAGACTGCGCGGCCATTTTCTGCGTGATGCACCAGCTTATAGTCAGCGGCACCCAGTAGCGGATTACCGGCATTGGGGCCGAAACGCGCTTGGTCAATCATGCCTTGCGGGTGTTCAATGCGCACACCGATGGAAAAAGGCTTGGCCTGCATGGCAACCCCGCGCGCGTGCAACATGGCGAAACTATCGCGCGCGCTATGACCAAGGGCGAGGATGGCGTGATCCGCCTCAATCACTTCGCCATCGGCCAAAACCAAACCACGCAGGTGGCGCTGCCCATCGGCATCGGTCTCAATCAGCACATCATCCACCCGCGCGCCGAAGCGGTATTCGCCGCCCAAGGCTTCGATTTCGGCGCGGATATGTTCCACCATGGAAACTAGCCGAAATGTGCCGATATGTGGCTTGGAGACATAAAGGATCTCCTCAGGCGCGCCGGCTTTGACGAATTCAGCGAGCACCTTGCGCCCGTAATGGCGTGGGTCGCGGATTTGGCTATAGAGCTTGCCATCGGAAAAGGTACCAGCGCCGCCTTCGCCATATTGCACATTACTTTCGGGGTTGAGCACGCCGCGCCGCCAAAGCCCCCAAGTATCCTTGGTGCGTTCGCGCACCACCTTGCCGCGTTCCAAGACTAACGGGCGGAAGCCCATCTGAGCCAACAATAGCGCCGCCATAAAGCCGCAAGGCCCGGTACCCACCACCACCGGGCGGCGAATACCCGATGGTGCGCGGGCGACAAAGCGATATTCCGTATCCGGCGCTGTGCCAATCCGCTGATCCCCCGCATGGCGCGCGAGCACCGCGGCTTCATCAGCGACTTCAACATCCAGCGTATAGACCAGCATGATCGCATGGGGCTTGCGCGCATCATACCCGCGGCGGAATACCTGCATCGCCTTCAACGCCGCATCGGCAATGCCAAGCCGCGCCAGCACGGCGGCGCGCAAGGCGTCTTCCGGATGGTGCAGCGGCAGGCGCAATTCGGTCAGGCGGATCATGGGGGTTCTATAGTCCGTCTTGCGGCGCGCTTGAAATCCTTCCTTTCATCGGCCAAGCATTGGGCATGGCTGATATTCTTTGCCTCGGCGAACCCATGCTGGAATTCAACGCCCAGAAGCCGGGCGCGGATGGGCGGCGCTATTATCTGGAAGGGCATGGCGGAGATACCTCCAACGCCGCCATCGCTGCCGCACGTGCGGGGGCTTCGGTTGGGATGCTGACCGCGCTTGGCCAGGATGGGCCGGGCGAAAGCTTTATGCAGCTTTGGGCAAAGGAAGGCGTGGATACGGCGCATGTCATCCGCAATCCTTCAGCGCCTACGGGTATTTATTTCGTGACGCATGATGCGCGCGGGCATCATTTCAGTTTTTACCGGAGCGGCAGCGCGGCTTCGCTTTATGGTCCGCCGGATGTACCGGAAGCGGCCATTCGTCGCGCAAAATTCCTGCATCTGTCCGGTATCAGCCAGGCGATTTCGACCAGCGCTTGTGATGCTGGCTTTCGCGCCATGGAAGTTGCCCGCGCGGCCGGGGTGCGCGTTTCCTATGACACCAATCTGCGCCTCAGGCTTTGGCCCGCATCGCGCGCCGCTGCCGTGATCCATGCTGCCATCGCCATGGCCGATATCGCGCTGCCATCACTGGATGATGCGGTGGCGCTAACTGGCCTGCAGAAGCCAGATGAAATATGCGATTTCTATTTACGCTTGGCACCGCTGGTGGTGCTGAAATGCGGGGCTGAGGGCGCCATTCTGGCCACGCGCGAAAGCCGCAGCCGCATCCCCGCTTGCAAAGTGACCGCGCTGGATGCCACCGGCGCCGGGGATTGCTTTGCCGGCAATTTCCTCGCGCGGTTGCTGGTGGGTGATGCACCGCTGGAGGCCGTGCGTTACGCCAATGCGGCCGCCGCGCTTTCCACCACCGGCTATGGCGCGGTGGCGCCCCTGCCCTTTCCCGATGCGGTGCGCGGCTTGCTCGGCAGCCTCTGATTATCCCCAGGCGCGATTATCGCCGGGGCGCAAACGCAACCCTGGGCGCAGATTGGTGAAGGGCAAAATCGCCGGGTCCGCCACAACAGGGCCGGGTGCGGTTACCACAATAACCTCAGACGAGATCGGCTGGAAATGCGCGCGGAAATGCACGCTGGATTTCACCGCAATAATCGCCTGTTCCGCCGGTTCCACACCGACCTGGCGGAATAATTCCTGATCATGCCCCTGCATCTTGCGGCTGACCACCACCACGCGCACGCCAGGCGCCACGCGGATCAGCGCTGAAAGCCCAAGATCAGCGGGATTGCCCTTGCCCATCGGGCCACTGAGTGTGAAGCACCCGTCAGAGAGTTTTTCGACCACCGCTTCCACCCGCAACGGCACGCCATCGCTTTTGCCGCCAAGATCGAGTGTGATGCGCGCACCTTCCCCC
>JBILPX010000304.1:0-4076 GCA_044373565.1 Roseomonas sp. | reverse complement strand
GAAGGCGGCCAGGGAGTTCATGCTGATCATGCGCACCACCATGGGGCGGAGATCTGAACGCTTCGTGAAGCGTCCGGCGGAATTCGCGGGGATGGGGCGGACGATGCGCATGGGGGGAGCCTGGGCCCCCCCACCGTTAACGGTCCAGCAACTTCCGGTAGAGTCCCTGACAAATCTTCAAAAAGCGTGAAGATTGTCGGAAAATGTCGGCCGCGCTCTACCGTACTCAGGCTCAACCCTGTTCGAGCGCCGCCACCCCCGGCAGCGTCTTGCCTTCCAGCCATTCCAGAAAGGCGCCGCCGGCGGTGGAGACATAGCTCATGCGTTCCAGCACGCCGGCATGGCGGAGTGCCGCCACCGTATCCCCGCCGCCCGCGATGGATTTCAAGGCGCCGGATTGCGTCAGCGCCGCCACGGTCTGCGCCGCCGCCACCGTCGCCGCATCGAAGGGCGGCGTTTCAAAGGCGCCGAGCGGGCCATTCCACACCAGGGTGGAAGCGGTGCGGAGCCGCGCTTCCAATGCCGCCTCGGTTTCCGGCCCGACATCCAGCGCCATCATGTTTGCCGGCACGCGATCCACCTCCACGGTGCGGGTTGGCGGATTAGCGCGGAATTCCTCGGCCACCACCAGGTCAACCGGCAGGAGGATTTCGCAATTCGCTGCCTTGGCCTGTTCCAGGATCTGGCGCGCCGTTGCGTGCATTTCGGCTTCTTGTAGGGATTTACCCATGCCATGGCCCTGCGCAGCCAGGAAGGTATTGGCCATGGCGCCGCCAATCACCAGCACATCCACCTTGCTGCAGAGATTTCCCAGCAATTCCAACTTGGTCGAAACCTTGGCACCGCCCACAATGGCCACCACCGGCCGCGCCGGATTGCCTAGCGCCGCATCAAGCGCCTTCAATTCCTCTTCCATGAGCCGCCCGGCATAGGCCGGCAGCAGCCGCGCCACCCCTTCCGTGCTGGCATGGGCGCGATGCGCCGCGGAGAACGCATCATTCACGAAAGCATCGCCGAGCTTGGCGAGTGCCGCCGCCATCGCCGGGTCATTCTTTTCCTCGCCGGCATGGAAGCGCGTATTTTCCAAAAGTAGCACGCCACCATCGGCCAAAGCCGCCACAGCCGCTTCCGCTTCGGCGCCAACGCAATCATCACACCAGGCAACAGGGCGATGCAGCGCCGCAGCCAGCGCTTCCTGCATGGGCTTCAGCGACATTTCCGGCACGCGCTTGCCCTTGGGCCGATCGAAATGGCTCAGCACCACCACGCGGGCACCTTTCTGCGCCAATTCGGCAATGGTCGGGCAAAGCCGTTCGATACGCGTGCGATCCGTGATGCGGCCATCCTTGACCGGCACATTCAAATCCGCGCGCAGCAATACGCGCTGACCCTTGGCAGGCAGCGCATCAATCGTCTTGAAAGCCATGATGGAACCTCGGGCAGGGGGGCAGCACGTGGTGCGCTGCCCCGTAACATCAAATCAAAGGGAACCGAACAGCGCCGCAGTATCGCTCATGCGGTTCGAAAAACCCCATTCATTGTCATACCAGGACAGCACGCGCACCAGGCCGCCATCCACCACCTGCGTCTGCGTCGCATCAAAGGTGGAAGAAGCCGGGTTGTGGTTGAAATCAATGCTGACCAATGGTTCGGTATTATAGCCAAGAATGCCCTTCAATTCGCCCTCAGCCGCCGCCTTCATCGCGGCATTCACAGCTTCCTTCGTCACCCCTTCCTTGGCGGGCACGAAATCGAGCGAAACGAGCGATACATTCGGCGTTGGGATGCGAATGGCCGTGCCATCCAGCTTGCCCTTCAGTTCCGGCATCACTAGGCCCACGGCCTTGGCTGCGCCGGTGGAAGTCGGGATCGCGGAAACCGCCGCCGCGCGCGCGCGGTGCAAATCCTTGTGCAGCGTATCAACCGTGTTTTGATCGCCCGTATAGGCGTGGATCGTCAGCATATAGCCGCGTAGAATGCCGAAATTCTCATGCAGCACCTTGGCGACGGGCGCCAGGCAATTGGTGGTGCAAGACGCGTTGGAAATCACCGTCATATCTTTCGTCAGCGTCTTGTGATTGACGCCATAGACAATGGTGGCATCCGCATCATCGCCGGGGGCGGAGATCACCACCTTACGCGCGCCAGCGGTGATCAGCGCGGAAGCCTTTTCCTTGCTCGTGAAAATGCCAGTGCATTCCATGGCGACATCAACGCCCTGGAAGGGCACCTTGGTCGGGTCACGTTCGGCGCTGACGATGATCGGCGCATAAATTCGGCCATTGGCAGTGATGATGATCTTGTTGCCATCCACGGCAACTTCACCCGGGAAGCGGCCATGCACGCTGTCATAGCGGAACAGATGCGCATTGGCTTCAACGCTACCCAAATCATTGATGGCAACGCATTCCACATCGCGACGATCGCTTTCAATCATCGCGCGCAGCACCAGGCGCCCGATGCGCCCAAACCCATTAATGGCAACCTTTACGGCCATGATATTTTCCTTCCCCGAAAGAACTGAAATCAAACCTCAAGCCGCTTGCGTACGGCTTCAACCACGGCTTCCGGCGTAATGCCGAAATGCTTGAACAAATCATCGGCGGGCGCCGAGGCACCGAAGCCCGCCATGCCAATGAAAACACCATCCGCACCCAGCCAGCGTTCCCAGCCAAAGCCAACTGCGGCTTCAATGCCAAAACGTGGCGCGCTACCCAGCACGCTGGCGCGACAGGCGTCATCCTGCGCCGCGAATAATTCCCAACACGGCAGAGACACCACAGCGGTTGCAACGCCCGCTGCCTGCAATGTCTCCCGCGCGGTCATGGCGAGCGAAACCTCGCTGCCGGTCGCGATCAGCGTCGCCTGCCGCGCGCCATCGGCTTCCGCCAGCACATAGCCACCGCGGGCTGAGCGATTCTCGGCCGTATCGGTGCGCAGCGTCGGCAGGTTTTGGCGCGATAGCGCCAGCAAGGAAGGCCCATCAGCGCGGCGCAGCGCCAATTCCCAGCATTCCGCCGTTTCCATCGCATCCGCCGGGCGGAACACATGCACATTCGGCATGGCGCGGAAGGAAGCGAGATGCTCCACTGGCTGATGCGTCGGGCCATCTTCGCCAAGGCCAATCGAATCATGCGTCAGCACATGAATAACGCGCTGGCGCATCAGCGCCGCAAGCCGCACAGCGGGGCGCAGGTAATCGCCAAAGACCAGGAAGGTGCCGCTATAGGGGATGATGCCGCCATGCAGCGCCATGCCATTCATGGCCGCCGCCATGCCATGTTCACGCACGCCCCAATGCACGAAGCGACCACTGAAATTGCTGGGCGTAATCGCCGGTACGCCCTTCACATTGGTATTGTTGGACCCCGTGAGGTCCGCCGAACCACCAACCATTTCCAGCACGGATGGCACCAGGGCTTCCAAAGCCTTCTGGCTGGAAACGCGGGTTGCCAATTTCGGCTTATCGGTCGCGATCTGGGCGCGGAGTGCAGACAGCGCCTCATTCCAAGCTTCGGGCAGACGGCCCGCCATGGCGCGTTCAAATTCCGCGCGCTGCGGGTGCTTGGCGATGCGCTTCAGCCAGGAACGCCGCGCCCCCGCGCCGCGCTTGCCGGCGCTTTCCCACAGCGCCTTGATATCCGCCGGCACCTCAAAAGGCGCCGCAGTCCAGCCGAGCGCCTGCTTGGCAGCGGCAGCTTCAGCCGCCCCCAGTGGCGCGCCATGGCTGCCCGCCGTGCCCGCCTTGGTCGGTGCGCCGAGTCCAATGATGGTCCGGCAAGCGATCAACGTGGGCTTACGGTTGCGCATGGCCCAGGACATGGCCGCGGCCAATTCGCCCGCATCATGCCCATCAACGCGCCGCACGGCCCAGCCATAGGCCTGGAAGCGCTTCAGCACATCTTCCGAAAATGACAGCGCGGTGTCGCCATCAATCGAGATATGATTGACGTCCCAAAGCACCGTCAGCTTGGAAAGCCCGTAATGGCCGGCAAGTGCCGCCGCTTCATGGGAAATGCCCTCCTGAAGGTCCCCATCCGAGGCGATGACCCAGGTGCGGTGATCCACCAGGGAAA
>JBILPX010000303.1:0-4086 GCA_044373565.1 Roseomonas sp. | reverse complement strand
ATGCCCATTGGGAACGGGAACACGCGAAGGCGCCTTCGCCGGTTTTTGCCGATAGCGTGCTGCCCGTGGTGGAAGCGGGGCGCGTGGATTTCGTGGCGAATGATTATCAGATGAATGATCTGGTAAAGCTTGAATCCACCCCCGGCCATACGCCGGATCATGTCGCGGTGCGGCTTGGCAAAAAGGGCGCTGATGCGCTGGCGACGGGGGATTTGATCCATTCGCCTTTGCAAACGCGCTATCCGGAAATTTCCATGCGCGCGGATAGTGATCCCGTGCAGGCGGCGGCCACCAGGCGGACGGTGATGGAATGCGCCTGTGATACCTCCACCATTCTCTGCTTCGGGCATTTCCCGTCACCATCGCGCGGGCGGATCAAGCGTTGGGGCAATGGTTTCCGCGCTGAAGCGGTGGATTGAGCCATGTGGCGGATTGTCGCGCTACTTTCCTGGCTACTGCTGCCAGCTTTCGCTTTCGCGCAAACGGCCTGGCCCAATCGGCCCATCAGTCTGATTGTGCCTTATCCGCCGGGCGGCAGCACGGATAATGTCGCGCGGCCCTTGGTGCAGGAATGGGGCAAGGTGCTTGGCCAAACCGTGGTGATTGAAAATCGCGGCGGGGCAGGGGGCACGATTGGCGCTGATCTGGTGGCCCGTGCGCGGCCAGATGGCCATACGCTGCTGCTTTTCCCGACGGCGATTTTCACCATCAGCCCGCATATGATGCAGCTTCCCTATGATGTGGATCGCGCCTTTATCCCCATTGCGCGCGTCGCGGCTTCCGATGCTTTCGTGATCATCCATCCGTCCGTGCCTGCGCGGCATATCCGTGACTTGGTGGCGCTCGCCAAGCAAAAGCCGGGCGAATTGCGGTATGGTTCCGCCGGGAATGGCACGATCACACAATTGCAATGCGAGATCTTCGCTGAAGCTGCAGGCATCAAGCTTGAACACGTGCCTTATCGCGGTTCCGGCCAATCCTTCATTGATCTCCTGGCCGGGCGCATTCAGATGATTTGCGACCCCGCCGCCCTGCCTGGTGTGCGCGATGGCCGGCTGATTGCGTTGGCGAGTTTTGGTGATCGGCGGCATGAGGAATTCAAGGATGTGCCGACGCTGCTTGAAATGGGCTTGGCTGAACGCGGCGCCATGTCCTGGTTTGGCATTGCGGCCCCGGCTGGTACGCCGCCCGACATTCAGGCGCGAATTACCGCAAGCCTGGAAGAAGCGCTGCGTGCCCCTTCAGTTGCAACAGGTATGGCGATTGGTGGCTTGCGTCCAGCCTTTGAAACGGGCGAAGCCTTCAGCCGACGCATTCGTGAAGATCGTGCCGTCTTTCAAGGCGTAATCGAAAGAACAGGAGCGAAAGTGAACTGATATGGAACATGTAACCGTCACCGATGAAGGCCCGATCCGCATCGTCACGCTGAACAATCCAGCCAAAGGCAATGCCATCAGCAAACCAATGGGTGAGGCGGTGCAGGCCGCCATGCGCGAATTTGAAGCCCGCGATGATTTGCGCTGCGCCATCATCACCGCTGCTGGCACGCGCGCCTTCACCTTTGGCGCTGATGTCTCAGACCCACCGGAGTTGTGGCGCACCATTCCAAGTGTCGGCTATCGGCCGCTCAAGCCCGTGATTTGTGCGGTTGAAGGCTGGTGTGTGGGCGGCGGCATTGTGCTGGCCATGATGGCCGATTTGCTGGTCTGTGGGAAAAGCGCGAAATTCTATTATCCGGAAGCGAAGCTTGGCCTGACAGGCGGCATGATCGCCGGCCTGGTCAGCCGCATTCCGCATAAGATCGCGATGGAAATCATGCTGCTGTGCCGCACTGTGGATGCGGACCGCGCAGCTTCGATCGGGCTAGTGAATGAGGTGGTGGAAGATGGCAAGGCGCTTGAGACCGCCAAGACCTGGGCTTTGGAACTAACCGGCATGGCGCCCATGGTTGTCGCGGAATTGAAGCGCATGGTGACCGAGGAGATCCTGCCACGCGGACCATCGGAGCAAATGGCCATCCACGGCCAACGCATGGGCGCCATTCGTGCTTCAGATGATTTCGCCGAAGGCAAGGCCGCCTTCCGAGAAAAGCGCCCGCCACGTTTTCGCGGGCGCTAATCCCAAATTATATCAGGGGAACATGGCAACGGCACGGATGGGGCTTGCCGTGCCACCCCTGATTTTCAGCGGAAAGCCAATGAAGGTGAAGCGCCCGCGGCCAATCAGCTTATCCAGATTGGCGAGGCATTCCATATGCGTAATGCCCCGTTCCGCGCAGGCCATATGGGCCTGGAAATTCAACTCGCCTTCCGGCGCGGGGCTGATGGCTTCCACGCCGAACATGCCAATGCCACGATCCGCAAGCCAATGGACTGATTCCAGCGCGAGGCCCGGAAAGTCATGCACATAGCCGGGCTTGCCGAGCAGTCTTTCATTCGTTGCCATCCAAATCAGCACCGTATCGCCCTTGCGGATTTCTTGGCTTGATGCCGCAAGCGCTGCCTCCATCTCCTTCACCGTGATGGCGTGTTTCAGCGGCACATGGGAAAGGTCAAGGCAAATGGCGCTAGTATAGAATTTCTCAAGCGGCATTTGCTCGACCGAAAGCGCATCAGGGCGCGGGTCGAAATGCACAGGTGCATCCACATGCGTGCCGGCGTGATCCGACATGGAAAAATAGAGCGCCTTACTGGTGAAGGTTGTATTGCCGGCCACCTTCTTTTCGGAATGATCACCCCAAACGGTCATGACAACAGGTGGGTGGCTTGGATGCGTCTGGGTGCGGTGAAAGATTTCACGGCTGAGATCAACGAATTCCATGGACGTGTTCCTTTGTTGCGAAGTGTCTAAAGATTGACGCCGCGAATGGCGTTGATGATCGCTTCCGTCACCTGATCCGTGGTGGCGTGGCCGGCGAGGTCAGGCGTCAGCACATCGCCGCGGCTTGTCACCATTTCGACCGCGCGCATCAGTTGCGCGGCTGCTGGCGCTTCGCCCAAATGTTCCAGCATCATGGAAGCGGTCCAGAAAGCGCCAAGCGGATTGGCAATGCCTTTGCCGGTAATGTCAAATGCCGAGCCGTGGATCGGTTCAAACATGGAAGGGCGCTTGCGCGACGGATCAATATTGCCTGTGGCGCCAATGCCCAGCGAACCCGCCAAGGCCGAGGCCAGATCAGACAAGATATCGGCGTGCAGATTGGTGGCGACCACGGTGTCAACGCTACCGGGCTTCATCACCATGCGCGCGGTCATCGCATCCACCAACATCTTCTCAACGGTCAAAGCGGGATACTGCGCGGTGATTTCGGCGCAAACCTCATCCCACATCACCATGCCGTGGCGCTGCGCGTTGGATTTCGTCACCACCGTCAAATGCTTGCGCGGGCGCGCCATAGCCACTTCACAGGCATGGCGGCAGATGCGCGCCACGCCTTCGCGGGTAAAGACGGAGACATCCATGGCGACTTCAATCGGCAAGCCGCGATGCGCGCGCCCACCAACACCGGCATATTCGCCTTCGCTGTTTTCGCGCACAATCACCCAATCAATCTGTTCACCCAGATCAGGGCGCAATGGCCCCTTGATGCCGGGCAAAAGCCGCGTTGGGCGCACATTGGCGTATTGGTCAAAACCCTGGCAGATCGCGAGCCTTAGCTCCCACAATGTGACATGGTCAGGAATATCCGGCGCACCGACAGCGCCGAAGAAAATCGCATCAAAGCCTTCCAATTGCTGCAAGCCATCTTCCGGCATCATGCGGCCGGTGCGGCGATAGTAATCGCTGCCCCAATCGAAGTCCTGGAAGCTCAGCGCGAAGCTGCCATTCTTTTTAGCCAAAGCCTGCAAAACATGGCAGCCCGCCTTGATGACATCCGGCCCGATGCCATCGCCACCCATGGCGGCAATCCGATAAGTTTTCATGGTCAATGCGTTCCTTTCAAGGGCGCCTCAGGCGTAAATCCATGCCGCGCGCAATCCAGGCGGCTTCAATCATATCAAGATCCGTCTCGCCGGAGGGATTGGCCTTGCTCGGGCGGGAAGCAAGCCCAGGTTCCGCATGAATACGCCACAGGCCCAGCAGGCG
>JBILPX010000052.1:0-13508 GCA_044373565.1 Roseomonas sp. | reverse complement strand
ATCGGGCAATATCTGCAACCATCAGTGAAGCATGCCGCGGTTGACCGCTTTGTCACCCCGGATGAGTTTGAAGACTACGCCAAGGCAGCGCGCGGCAAGGGTTTTCTGTTGGTTTCCGCCACACCTTTGACCCGTTCGTCCTACCACGCGGATCGGGATTTTGCGGCGCTGAGTGCAGCGCGCAACGCGCAACTAGCCGCGCGAAGCTGATATGCCAACACATGCGGAAAAAAAGGTGCTCCGTTATTCGCAGGAGCAGCTTTTCGACATGGTGGCAGATGTAGCGCGTTATCCCGAATTCCTGCCCTGGTGTGTCGGCGCGCGGGTGCTCAGCCGGGATGAACAATTGCTGGTGGCGGATTTGACCATCGGCTTTCGCATGTTTCGCGAAACCTTCAGATCACGTGTGGGCATGAACAAGCCCGGCCATATTCATGTGACCTATGAAAACGGCCCCTTCCGCTATTTGAACAATCACTGGCGCTTCACGCCGGTGGCCGGCGGGACCGAAGTAGATTTTTTCGTGGATTTCGAATTCCGCAGCCGCATTCTGCAAATGGCGATTGGTGTAGTGTTCAATGAAGCGGTGCGGCTGATGGTGCGCGCCTTTGAACGGCGCGCGCTGCATCTTTATGGCAGGCCGGGCGCGGCTGGCATTGGCAAGCCGGCCTCGGCCTGATTGGTTACTACTGTAATTTGATGTTGCGCGCCTGGATCATGTTGCGCCATTTGGCGTTTTCTGCCGCGAAATAAGCTGGCCATTCGGCGGTGCTGCCAACCGTTGGTACTACGGCAAGCGCGCTCAAGCGTTCGCGCGTATCGGGCGCTTCCATCGCGGCCTTGGTCAGCGCATGCATGCGCGCCAAGATATCGGCGGGCACGCCGGTCGGTGCTTGCAGGGCGATGTGTTCCACCACCTCCACCCCCGGGAAGCCTTGTTCGGTAAAGGTCGGAATTTCTGGCGTCAGCGGGCTTCTTTCCTTCGTTGCCACCGCCAAAGCGCGCAAGGAACCAGAACGGATATGCGGCAAAATGCCTGACGCTGCCTGGAAAACCATCGGCGTTTCATTGGCAAGCACCGCCTGCACCGCCGGCGCGCCGCCGCGATAGCCGACATCCTGAATGGTAAGCCGCGCTTCCTGCAGGAAAAGCTCGGTCGCCAAATGCGTTGAAGAACCGGTCCCGGAATTAGCATAGGTCAGATTGCTATTGGGGCGGCGCGCAATTTCCACATATTCCGCCAGCATACGCGCGGGGAAGCTTGGATTGACCACCATGATGATCGGCATGGAAGCAATCAGCCCGATACCAACAAAATCCTTTTCATTGTCATAGGGCAGCGGCATCAGATGCGGTGCCATCGCATAGGTGCTGACCGTGCTGACCAACATTGTGTAACCATCGGGCCGCGCGCGGGCGACGCTATTGAAGCCGATCGTACCATTGGCGCCGGTGCGATTATCCACCACGAAGCTCCGGCCCGTATCGGTGGAAAGCTTCTGCGCCAGAATGCGCGCCACAGCATCCGTCGAACCGCCTGCGGCCCAGGGCACCACCAGCGTTATAGGGCGGCTTGGCCAGGCATCCTGCGCGCGCGCAACGGCTGGCAGCAGCGCAGGGGCGGCAAGCAGAGCAAGGTGACGGCGAGAGATCATGGCATTCTCCTTTGTGTTTGTTGTGCGTTCAATAAGGTTGACCGCGTGTACATGGCAAGCGTCTTTTCCAACCCATAGGTTTTTCTTGCTTTCCGGTGCCTTCCTGAAGAAGACTAAGTGCTCCCCAAGGCAGGAGGCAGGATATGGGCGGGTTTCTGACCGATGATGATCTGAAGCAATTGCAGCCGGCGGATGAGGTGATGTTCCCATCACCGATACCGACGCAGGTGGTTTCATCCGATGAATTTTGGCCGATGCCGCAGACCGAAAAACAAAAGGCGGTTGAAGCGCGCATCAAGGAAATGGCGGATGAGATCGGCGCCAAGCAAGGCCTGGGGCGGCGGCGCTTTCTGCAAACCGCTTCCGGCATGGCGGCAGCCTTCCTGGCCATGAATGAAGTCCATGGGCCGCTGTATGCCGTCAGCCGTGCAGAGGCGCAGCAGCCGGATGCGGCGGCAGCGCGTGCCGCGGCGCTGAAGGACCAGTTCATCATGGATGTGCATACGCATTTCCTGCGCCCCGATACACGCATCATGACCTTCGTGAATGCGCGCCGCGCGGTGGGGCGGGCCGGGTGGAACCCCGATCTGGTTGGCAAGGAACAAACGATTCAGGATTTGATGGAAGCAAGCTGGTTCAAGGAAGTTTTCCTTGATTCGGATACCAAGGTGGCGCTGATCAGCGGCGCACCTTCCGAAGAACCGATTGACTGGTTCCTGACCAATGACATGAAGTTCGATGCTCGCAAGCGCGTGAATGACGCATCAGGCACCAAGCGCGTTTTGTCGCACGCCATTTTCACACCCGGTCGGCCAGGCTGGATGGAGGAGGTGGAGCGTTCCATCGAACAGCTCAAGCCCGATAGCTTCAAGGGCTATACGATTGGCGACAATACCAACAAGCATTTGGCCATCCACCCATGGCGGATGGATGATGAAAAGCTGCTCTATCCTTTCTATGAACGGCTGCTGAAGGCAGGCATCAATACTGTTTGCGTGCATAAGGGGCTTTTCCCGCAGCAAGTGACGCAGCAATTCCCGCATCTTCTGCCCTTCGCCGGCGTGGATGATGTCGGCAAGGCCGCAAAGGATTGGCCGCAGATCAATTTTGTTATCTACCATTCCGCCTATCGTTGGACCGGCGGTGGTGGTGCAGGCATGGGCGTGGAGCAATTCGCGCGCACGGGCCGCGTGGATTGGACCACGGATTTATCGGAAATTCCGGCGAAACATGGTGTCACGAATGTCTATGGTGATCTTGGCCAGATTTTCGCACAGACCACGGTGATCGAACCTGGGCTTTGCGCCGCGCTGATGGGTACCCTAATTCGCGGCCTGGGCGCGGATCATGTGGTTTGGGGCACCGATGCGATCTGGACGGGTTCTCCGCAATGGCAGATTGAAGCGTTGCGCCGCTTGGAAATTCCGGAAGACATGCAGCGCCGCCACGATTTCGCGCCGCTTGGCGCTGCGGATGGACCAGTGAAGACCGCGATTTTCGGTGGCAATTCAGCTAAAATGTATCGCTATGATCAGCGCCGCGCTGGGCTTGATGGCGATGGCGTGGCCCGCGTGAAAGCGCAATACGCCGAGGCCGGCGGCAATCGCAGCAACAAGGCCTATGGTTATGTGCTGGCGGGGTAAGGAAGGATGGGCGCAGGCGTGAACCTGCGCCCAGCTTAGTTATTCAGCCGCTCGGAGCGCCGTTTGACTGCGCAGCTTCACAATACCGGGCAGTGCAGCGCCCTTCCACAGCGCTTCCAGCAGCGCCTTGGCTTCCTGCGCGCCAATCGCATCCGCCGTCAGTTCCAGGAATTTATCGGACAGATCAGCATCCGAAAGCGGCGCATCCGGGTCGCCCTTGCGCGTGTGCTGATAGCGGTTCAGCACGCGCCCATCACGCAGCTTAACCTCCACCTTGGCTGAACGCTTGGATGGAAAGGCGGCCGCGCATTCCGGGTCCAGCGCCACTGTCACCTTCGGCATCAGCGTGCGGATCGTGGGATCGGTCAGGCGTTCCGGTTCAAACGCCGCCAGCCGCACACCGCCATGCAGCAGCATGGTCGCGACCGTGAATTGCGTGGAGAAGCGGCAATCCTGTTCGGTGGAGGCTGTCGGGCGATCGCAAACATCCTTCGTCGCCTTATAACCACCGACATGCACGCCAAGCACATCGCCCGCGCTGAAGCCGGCTTCGCGTTGCAAATCGCGCACGGCATCAAGGGCTGCGAAAATATGCCCGCAGCAGCCGTGGTTCTTGAAGGTCATATCCGTGATGGCATAGGGCTTGCCGATATTGGCCAGCGGCTTTTCCCATTTGCCGGTATCTTCGCTGGTAGCCGCAGCAAAACCCGCCGGGCCATGCAGCACATCAAGCGCACCCGTCATGCCGCGCGCCGCTGCCATCGCCGCCATGGCACCAGCTTCCGCCGCATGGCCGGGATGCAAAGGCTTGGACATGCCTTCTCCCCGGAAGGCTTGTTGCAGGCCGCTTGCCATGGTGGCGCAGGTTGCAATGGCATGCGCGGTGCGTTCCGCATCGCAATTGAGCGCGACGGCCACCGCCGCTGCCGCACCGAAAGTGCCGACCGTGCCGGTGGTATGCCAGAAATCGTAGTGAGAGGGCTGCACCGCCACACCAATGCGGCACGAAACCTCATACCCCGCAATCATGGCACGCAGCAGCAAATCCATATCCGCGCCGCGCGATTGCGCGGCTGCTAGCGCAGCCGCAATGGTCGGGCAGCCAGGATGATAAACGGCGTAGCGATAAATATCGTCGAATTCCACTGTATGGGACGCCGTGCCATTCAATAGCGCCGCATGGCGTAGCGGCACCTGGCGGCCGCTCACGTAACAGACAGCACCACCACCACCGCGCGTTTCATCTTCCAGCGCGGCAGACATCAATGTCGCGGGCGCGCGGGATGCGCCGGCGAGTAGTGCCGCGAACCAATCCACCAAAGCGCGGCGCGCGTGATGCGCAACCTCGGCATCAACCGCGCGGCTTCGCCAGGAAGCGGCGTGATCGGCCAGAATCAGCAGGGGATTTTCCATGGCGCTTGCTGCTACGCGTTGCCGCGCAGCACCTCCTTATTGATCACAACATCCGGGTCGAGTTGACCCTTGAAATGGCTGATGATGCTCTCCGCACAGGAAAGCCCCATGCGGCGCATGCCCTGTTCCGTCGCCGCAGCGGAATGCGGAGATACCACAACATTCGGCAGATCAAGCAAAGGCAAGCGCGTGGTGACGGGTTCCTCCCAGAACACATCGAGCCCGGCGGTCGCAAGGTGCCCGGTCTTCAACGCCGCCGTCAGCGCCGCTTCATCCACCAGCGTGCCGCGCGCGGTATTGATATAGGTGCCGCCTGGCTTCATGGCGGCAAGGAAAGTGCCATTCACCATGGCGCGCGTTTCTTCATTGCTTGGGCAATGGGTGGTGACGATATCGGCTTCCGCCAGGCCTTCATGCAGCAGCTTCACAGGGCGAAAGCCTGCGCCCTTGATGGTGTTTTGCGGGATATAGGGGTCATGCACCAGCACCTCCATCCCAAAGGCAGCGCAAAGCCGCGCCACGCGGCCACCAATGCGCCCAAAGCCGATGATCAGCACCTTCCGCCCGGAAAGATCCCAGGTTTTCAGCGAAGGCTTGGAACCCCAATCCAGTGCGCGCAAGTTCTTGTCGTAGTCCAACGTGCGCCGAGATGTGGAAAGCATCAGCATCATGGCATGTTCGGCAACTGAAAGCGCATTGGCATCGGGTGTCACTGTCAGCGGAATACTGCGTTCGGTCAGCGCCTTCACGTCAACCGCATCATAGCCCACGCCGTGGCGCGCGCAGATCGAAAGCATCGGTGCATTGGCCAGAAAATCGCGATCAATCCGGGTTGCGCGCACGACGATTGCTTCCGCGGTTCGCATCGGCTCCCGTAGGGTATCCGCATTCACCTCGGTCAGCATGGTGACCTTGAAATCAGGTTCCGCATGCAGCCTTGCCATGGCATCGGGGTGCAGCGGTCGCAGGCAAACGATATGGGGCATGGTGTTTCCTATTCTACCTTGGCACCGGAAATACGCACGAGTTCCGACCATTTCGGAATCTCGGAAGCGACAAAGGCGCGGAATTCCTCAGGCGTTGAACCAACGGGCTCGCTCCCCTGCTGGGCGAGCTTTGCCCGCATGTCATCGGTGCGCATGACAGCACGAATTTCGGCGGCGATGCGATTGATGATGGGGGAAGGTGTATTCGCCGGCGCCATATAGCCATTCCAGAGCGCCACTTCGAAGCCGGGCAGGGTTTCCGCAATGGTCGGCACATCTGGCAGCAGCGCGGAACGCCGCGCGGTGGTGATGGCAATGGCGCGGAGACGCCCTGACTGCACATGCGCAATCACTTCCACCAAAGGTGCTGCCATGGCCTGGATTTTTCCGCCGATCAAATCCGTGACGGCCGGCGTGCCACCGCGATAGGAAACATGCGTCACGTCAATCCCCGTGCGCGCGGCAATCATTGCGGCAGACAGGTGCTGTGATGTACCCGACCCTGCATTGCCAAAATTCAGTACGCCGGGCTTTGCCTTGGCTTCCGCAACCAGCCCAGCGAAATCGCGCGCCGGCACATCCGGATGCACCACCAAAAGATTCGGGATGAAGGTGGTTTGGCTGATCGGCGCGAAATCGCGCTGCGCATCGAAGGGCATATTGCGATAAAGCGCGCCATTCGTCGCATGCGTGGAACTTGTCGCCATCACCAGCGTATAGCCATCAGGGGCGGCACGGGCGACAGCCTCACTGCCGATATTTCCAGCGGCACCAGGGCGATTTTCAATCACGACAGGCTGGCCAAGCCGGGACGAAATGGCCTCAGCGACCAGGCGCGCGGTGATGTCTGTGCTGCCGCCTGGCGCGAAGGGAACAATCACGCGAATGGGCCGATCCGGGCTCCATTGCGCCTGGGCCAACGCGGGGCTTGCTGCCATCGCCGCGAGCCCTGCTAGAATTTGACGTCTTTGCATCATTTCCTCCCTGGAATGCCGCCGTTCTTCGCCGGCTGGCGCGTGTCACTCACAATTGATGATGCGCCGCAGGCCCCATCACCGCTTCACGCATGCGCGCTTGCAACAGCGCACCTTCGCGCGGCGGCAGCACCAAAGGCTTGCTGGTGGCATCAATTTTCGCGACTGCGAAGAAAGGGCCTTGTCCAGCATGAATCGCCTTGTGCAGCGCGAGCACTTCATCCGGCTTGGTCACGAACATCGTGTTCGCAATGCCAGCACCCTTCGCCATCATCACCAGATCAACGCCATGGCGTGTCGCGGTTTCCTGCATGCCGGTTTCGCCGTAATGCTCATTGTCTTGGACCACAATGGAAAGATTGGCGGGTTTTTGCACCGCAATCGTCGCCAAAGCACCAATACCCATCAGCATTTCACCATCGCCAGTAATCACCAGCACTTTGCGCTTGGGCTGCGCCAAAGCCAGGCCAAGGCCGATCATGGCCGCACCCCCCATGCCGCCCCAAAGCGGCAGGTTTTCCGCGCAATCACCAATGGCGGTAATGTCCCAGGCCGGCGCACCAAGCCCTGCAATCACCAGCATTTCGCCACGGTCCGCGAGCAAAGCGCGGGTCAATTCTCGGCGATCAAGTTTTCCTGAAGCAGCAAGCATTTTCTTAGTCCTTACCGAAAGTCTTGGCGCCAAGCACGCGCTGGCCAATCAGGGTTGCGGTGGGGCGGAAGGTATTGAAGGCAAGACGAATGGTGGCATTCACCGTGGGCGCGATATCCTCGGGCGTATCGGCGCGGTGCACCAGCGTGCCCATGGCTTCCAGCACGGTCTGCGTCGCATTGCCCATCGGCACCTGCGCCGGATTGAATTCACCGAAATCGCCACGCATCGTCACCAGCATCGGCAAAGGGCAGCGATGCATGATGGAAAGCGAAAGCATATTGATGCAGTTGCCAACACCGGAAGATTGCATCAGCAGCACGCCCTTCGCACCACCAAGCCAGGCGCCTTGCAAAAGTGCGATGCCTTCTTCTTCGGTGGTCAGCGTCACCACCTTCATTTCATTATCGGCCAGGCAGCGGCGGATCAGCCGGGAATGCCCGGCATCCGGCACCAAAGCCACTTGCGTGATGTTGTGGGTCTTGAGCAGGGAATAAATCTGATCCGGCCATTCGGCCGCGGCGTCGGGCGCCTTGTCAATCGCGTGCTGGTCCATGGTTTTCCTGATCCTTGATCCGCCCAACATCCTGCGCCCGGGCCTTCATGGCAAGACAGGGCTGGCCCGGATGTTCTATGAAACCGCATGATCCGCGTCACGCCCGCCATCGCCATTGCCGAACAGGAGCTGAAGGAAGCCTTTTTGCGCGCCTCGGGCCCTGGTGGGCAGAATGTGAATAAGCTGGAAACCGCGGTACAGTTGCGTTTTGCGGCCATGGCATCCCCCAATTTGCCCGATGCCATGAAGCAAAGACTGCTGGCGCTCGCGGGGCGGCGGATGACCCTGGATGGCGTGCTAATCATCACATCGGAACGCCACCGCATGCGGGAAGCCAATCGGGAAGATGCGCGCCAGAAGCTGATCGCCCTGCTGCGGAAGGCCGCCCTGCCGCCACCCCCGCCGCGCAAGGCCACCAAACCAACTTTTGGTTCAAAACTTCGCAGGCTGGAAGCAAAAACACGGCGCGGCACCGTCAAGCGGCTCCGCGGCGGGCCGAATGAAGATTGAAAAGCGCCAAAAAGGCACAAAAAAAGGCGATGTCCTATCGGAACACCGCCCTTCCTGGAAAGCGAAAGATCAGGCCTTCGCCTTACGCTTGCCCTTCTTCACGCCGGCCAGCGCAGCGCCCTTCAGCGCAGGGCTCGCCTTGAAGCGGACAGTGGCGCCAGCCTTGATCTGCACCTTTTCACCGGTCTTGGGGTTCAAGCCAGTGCGCTTCGGGGTTTCGCGCACGGCGAAAGCACCGAAATCAGGAATGGTGAAACGGCCGGCACTGACAATTTCAGTCTTGATCGCGTCAATGATATCGGCGGCAAGCTTGCCCGCGGCAACCGCAGACATGTCACCGGATTTAGCGATCACATCAGTGAGGAACTTCTTCGACATGGTTCGATTCTCCCGTAAGAATGGCTTCGCATAGCCGAGGATTCGGCGCTTGTCAGCAGGTGAAACCTCTTTTTTTGCGTCCTTGACAAGAAAATTTCATAGCGACAGCGCGGAGACTCCGGCAGGCCAGTCCTGGCCGCGCAAAAAGCCTCGATTTCCTGAGAACCTGCCGCCGCCGATCAATTGATTGAAGCGCCAGAAGCGCGAACAATCGGGGTCCATTTCGCGGTCTCGGTGCGCATGAAACCGGCCAATTCCTCGGGCGTGCTGGGGGCGGCTTCCAGCCCATGGCGTGCCAGATGCGCGACAATTTCAGGGTCACGCAGCACTTCAACCAGGGCTTCATTTACCCTTGTCACAATCGGCCGGGCCAGATTGCGCGGGCCCATCAGCGCATACCAATTGGCCACTTCGTAGCCAGGCAAAGGTCCCGCTTCCGCAATGGTGGGGGTGTCAGGCAAAAGCTTGCTGCGCTGCGGCAAGGGAACGGCCAAGGCGCGCAGCTTGCCGGCTTCAATCTGGGGCAGCACGGTCGCCGCGGTGGCGACGGAGAAATCCACTTTCCCTGAAATCAAATCAGTGATCAATTGTCCGCCACCGCGATAGGGCACATGCACAGTGCTGATCTTCGCCATCGAATCCAAAAGCGCGCCACCCAAATGACCCGCACTGCCAATGCCTGAAGACCCATAGGTCAATTGATCAGGCCGCGCCCGCGCGGCGGCAATCAATTCCGGCAGGCTGCGCCATGGCCGATCCACGGGCACCACGAGGATGTTAGTGACCTCAACCGAACGCGAAATCGGTGTCAGATCGGTTGTAACATCGAAGGGCAGCTTCGACAGGATCGGGTTCAGCACCAATGACGCGATGGTGCCCATCATCAGCGTATGGCCATCGGATGGCGAATTCACGGTCGCTTCAGATGCCAGATTGCCGCCTGCACCGGGGCGATTTTCCACAATGATCGGCTGGCCCAGCAGCGCTTGCAACTTATTGGTCAGCGTGCGTGTGGTGATATCCGTCCCGCCGCCTGGAGCGAACCCTACCAGAATGCGAATGGGGCGCTGTGGATTCCAAACCCCTTGAGCGGCCAGGGGCTTGATCGCCAGCAACGCAGGCGTGGTCAAAAGGCTACGGCGATGAAACATGCGCTTCATTCCTCTCCCAGCGCTGCGCTTTGACGCCGGCGCAATTCATGCTGATCTTCTGCTGCTTCATAGCCGGGCGCATTACGCCGCGCCAGTAAGGGGGAAACCATGCCGGGAAATATCATCAAGCGTCGTCCAATGCTGTTAGCTGGCCTGGCGGGGCTCGCCGCGCCCAGCCTGGTGCGCGCCAGCACATATCCAGATCGTCCGATCAGGCTGGTGATCCCCTATGGTGGCGGTGGACAAACTGACATTGTGTCCCGCGTTACCGCTGAGGCCTTGCAGCAGCGGCTCGGTCAGCCGGTGCTGGCGGATAATCGTCCGGGCGGGGCGGGCAATCTTGCGGCGGAGATGGTCTCCCGCGCGCCGGGTGATGGCTACACCATCCTGGTCGCCACCATGGGCACCAATAGCGGGCTGAATGCGCTGCTCTATAAAACTGTCGGCTATAATGCTCAGCGCGATTTTACGCCGGTTGGCATGTTTTGCACCACGTCAAACCTGCTGATTGTGCATAACTCCATCCCCGGGCGGGATTTCAATGAGGTGGTGGCATGGATCAAGGCCAATCCAGGCAAATTCACCTATGCGTCAGCCGGCGTTGGCGCCATCACGCATCTGATCATGGAAGATATGGGCGCGCGTCTTGGGCTTGATATGTTGCATGTCCCCTATCGCCAGACCACGAATGCGATGACAGATCTTATGGCGGGGCGCGTTCATGCCCGCTGCCTTGGCCTGCCGGAAGGCGAGCCATTGCGGCAGACACAAAGCGTGCGCCCCGTCGCGGTCACTACTGTAGAACCACGCCCCGAGTGGCCCGGCGTGCCCACCATGGGCCAGACCATTCCAGGCTTTGAGGGGTCCAGCTATTTCGGCCTGGCCGTGCCCTCCCAAACCCCGCGTGAGATTGTGGTCAGGCTCAATACCGCGCTGCGTGAGGCTTTGGCGGATGAAAAGGTGCGCGCGGCCTATAAGCGCGTCGGCGCCGATCCGGCTGAGCCTGCCTCGCCAGAGGATTTTGCCGCCCGCGCCAAGCGTGATGGCGAACGCTGGGCGCCGCTGATCCGCCGGCTCAATCTGGTCGCCGAATAGAAACCCCGGCGAAAAAGGGGCTGCCCGTCGCGCGCGGCTGCGCTAAACTAAGCGCGTGAATATCCTGGCACCCCCCCAGCCGCGGCTGGATATTGATATCGCCTTCGACCTTATCTGCCCCTGGTGTTACCTGGGGGTCAGGCGTTTGCGGCGCGCCCTCCGCGCTCGGCCGGATATCATCCCAGAGCTTTTATGGCGCCCCTTTTTGCTCAATCCCGATATTCCGCCAAATGGCGTTTCCCGCGCGGAATTCGTCGCACGCAAATTCGGTGGTGAGGATCGCGCGCGGCGTTTGCAGAATGCGTTGACGGATCTTGGCCGGGCCGAAGGGATCGGTTTTCGCTTTGACCTGATGGGGCGGGTGCCATCCAGCATCAATGCCCATCGCCTAGTGCGTTATGCGGTGCGCGAGGGCTTGGGCGAAATAATGGTGGAAGCACTGTTCCACGCCTATTTCGCCGATGGCGTGGATATTGGCGATGTGATCTGCCTTGCCACCGTGGCCGGGCGGGTCGGCCTTGACCCGCATGCGGCGCTGGCCTTCCTGCGTTCAGGTGAGGAGGCTGAAGCAGTGCATACGGAAAACCTCCGCGCGCATCGGCTTGGGGTCAATGGCGTGCCCTGCTTTATCATTGCCGGGCAACAGGCCATCGCCGGCGCGCAGGAGCCTGAGGTACTGGAAAGGCTGCTGGATGTGGCGCTTCAGCAATATCACTTCAGCGGGGGCGATGGCGGCTGAGGCCCGAATGCCCCAGGCTTGCACAGCCGGGGCCGGGCGTTTATGGAACCATCCATACCGGTGAGGGCGCATAGCTCAGTGGTACGAGCGCCTGCTTGACACGCAGGAGGTCCGTGGTTCAATCCCACGTGCGCCCACCATACCCTCCCCTTCCTTCAGAACCTCATGCGAAAGCCAACAACCAGGGAATTCGCGCCCTCATAAACGCCGTTATAGGTGCCGAAAATCCCGCTGCGATGCATGTAGCGAATGGCGATTTCCTGGTGAGGCCGGCTCGGCAGGGCGAAAGTGAGTTCGGGCGAAAAGAAATTCAGGAAGCGTGATTGGTTTGGCTCAGGCCGCGCATCCGTGCCGCGTTCGACGCTCGGCAGGCGCGTGACGTAATCCGGCCCCATGGATAGGCCGAAGGTCGTGTAGACATAATTGGTCCAGGGAAAGCCATCATAACGCAGATACGCGGCGGCCCAGAATTCGCCGCCCTCCGTATCGCCGAAGCGATAGGCACTGCCCAATTCCGCATCCAGCATGAAGAATTTCCAGAAGCGCGCCAGGCGATAGCTAACGGCCCCGCCGGCCAGCGTGTCATCGCCCCAGGTCCCGGACCAAGGTGCGACCATGATATCACGCAGCTTGCCATCTGCCACCGAAGACCCGACGAAGGCCATGCCTGCCCAGGGCCGCGCATCAGCCAATTCACGTGCCCGATCGGCAATGGAAAGTTCCGCGGGCGGGGCGGTTTGGGCTAGGGCAGCGGGGGCAACGCCAAGCAGCGCCGCCAGCATCAAGACAAGATGAGCGATACGATTTAGGGGGGGCATTACCAGCTCTGTGATCTGTTTGGCGGAAACCCTTGAGGGTAAAGGTCGCGGATGGCAAGCGTCGCCCGAAAAATTTGCCACCGTTACAATGTGGCCCGGTGACTTGTTTGTGCGGAATTGGCGCGCCACATCGCTTTTCATGGTCATCCTGCGTCCATCTTTCCCCCGCAAAATCTTGGGCTGGGCCATGCTGGTAATTGGCGTGCTGGGCCTGGTGCTGCCTTTCCTGCAGGGCTTTCTGTTCCTTGCCTTTGGCGTTTTTGTGCTGCGCGATCAGCATATCTGGGCGGCGCGACGCTGGGCCTGGGTGGCGGGGCGCTGGCCTCAGATGGTGGGCAAGCTGGAAGCCATGGAAATCAGCATGGCGGCGCGAATGCACCATTTTGCCAAGCGGCTGCGGCTGCGGGGTTGAACCGCGCTCTGGCCACCCGCACAGGGTCGGCGTAAGGGCGTGCCATGCATCGTTTCTGGCTTATCACCGGCGCCTTGGCGGGCTTGATCGCGGTTGGGCTTTCCGCCTGGGCCGCGCATGGGCTGCCCGGAAGGCTGGAACCCGCGCGCATGGCCGCGGTGCAAAACGCGCTGACCATGCAGGGCTGGCATGCGCTGGCCCTATTGATCGCAGGGTTGATGGCCGAAAGGGGTAGGCGGCTTGCCAATTTCGCCGCCGCCGCCTTTCTGGTCGGCATGATCCTGTTCTGTGGCGCGGTCTGGGTGGGCGCGCTTTCCGGCCAATCGCTGGGACCTATCGCGCCTTCGGGGGGGATGCTGCTCATGCTCGGCTGGGCCTTGCTGGCTCTGGCGGCGGCACGGCGGTGATCCGCGCTGCCTATCTGGCCGCTGAGGGGTTTGAGGCGGAATTGGCCGAAGAACTCCGCATGAGCAGCCGGCGCGTAAATGCCTGGCATGGTCGCCTGGCACTTTCGCCAGACCCGCCC
>JBILPX010000302.1:0-4159 GCA_044373565.1 Roseomonas sp. | reverse complement strand
TTCGGCGCGATCAATCTGGAAGACATCAAAGCCCCCGAATGTTTTGAGGTTGAACGGCGGCTGCGCGAACGCATGCGCATTCCGGTCTTTCATGATGACCAGCATGGTACGGCGATTATTGTGGCCGCCGCCGTGCGCAATGGGCTGTTGCTGCAAGGCAAGCGGCTTGAAGATGTGCGCCTGGTCAATACCGGTGGCGGTGCAGCGGCTTTGGCTTGCCTTGATCTGCTGGTGGCCATGGGCCTCAAGCGCGAAAACGTGACTGTCTGCGATATTGGCGGCGTGGTGCATACGGGGCGTGATGATCTTGACCCCTATAAGGCCAAATGGGCGATCGAGACCAATGCGCGCACCCTGCAAGATGCGCTGCCCGGCGCTGATATCTTCCTTGGCCTTTCCGCACCGCGCGTCCTGAAGCCGGAATGGCTGAAGCTGCTGGCGCCGAACCCCTTGGTCTTGGCGCTGGCGAATCCCGAGCCAGAAATCCTGCCCGAAGCGGTGCGCGCCGCGCGCCCGGATGCGATTGTGGCGACCGGGCGGACGGATTATCCGAATCAGGTCAATAATGTTCTCTGCTTTCCCTTCATTTTCCGTGGTGCGCTGGATGTGGGTGCGACCACCATCAATGAAGAAATGAAGGTGGCAGCAGCGGATGCCATTGCCGCACTCGCGCGCGTTGAAGCATCTGAAGTTGTGGCCGCCGCCTATGGCGGGCAGGCGCCGATTTTCGGGCCGGATTACATCATCCCGAAACCCTTTGATCCGCGCTTGATCTTGGAAGTGGCGCCCGCCGTGGCGCGTGCGGCGATGGCCAGCGGTGTTGCCACGCGCCCCATCACGGATTTCGGCGCCTATCGCAGCCGCCTGGAACGCCATGTGTTCCGGTCTGGCAATTTGATGCGCCCGGTTTTTGAAGCCGCACGCAAACGCCCGCGCCGCATCGCCTATGCGGAAGGTGAGGATGAACGCACGCTCCGCGCCGTGCAATCCGTACTGGATGAAGGCATTGCCGAACCCTTCCTGATTGGCCGGGCCGATGTGATCACCGCGCGCTGCAAAGCGCTGGGTCTGCGCATGGTGGTAGGTGAGAGCGTCAAGGTGCTGGACCCCTCGCAGGATCGGGACATCTTTGCCCCGCTTGTGGAATTATATCGCCGCAAGGTATCCCGCCGCGGCGTGCCACTGGAAACCGCCGAACAGCGCGTGGCCACGCGCACGGGGGTCGCGGCTTCCCTTTTATTGGAAGCCGGCCTGGTGGATGCCGCGCTTTGCGGCGGCACGCAGGACTGGATGGAACAATGGCGCCATGTGCTGGATATCATCGGCAAGCGCGATGATGTCGGGCGCGTCTATGCGCTATCCGGGCTGATCACACGCAATGGCGAACATCTGTTTGTTGTGGATACGCATCTCTGCGTGGAACCTTCCGCGGCACAAATCGCGGAAATGACGCTGCTGGCGGCCGAACAGGTGCGCGGCTTTGGCATTCAGCCGAAAGTGGCGCTGCTTTCGCATTCTTCCTTCGGCGCATCCCATGCGCCCAGCGCGCGGCGCATGCGTGACGCCCTGGGACTGATCCAGGCACGCGATCCCGGCCTGGAAGTGGATGGCGAAATGCATGCCGATGCCGCGCTGGTGCCGGCCATTCGTGACCGCGCCGTGCCCGATAGCCGGTTATCCGGCGCGGCGAATCTGCTGGTCATGCCCGGGATTGATGCCGCCAATATCGCCTTCAACCTGGTGAAAGCGGCGACTGATGGTCTGCAACTGGGCCCGCTTTTGCTCGGCGTGAAGAAGCCCATCCATGTGCTGGTGCCCAGCGTGACCGCCCGCGGCATCCTGAATTTGACCGCCCTGGCCGTCACCCAGGCCAATGCGGCGGGCTGACAGGGTTTGACGTGACGGGCCGGGCCACCACATCCGTCCCATGAGTAAACCGCCAGCCCCCCGCGCGCCCTCCGCCGCTATCACCGCCTTTCTGGGCCAGGCGGCGCGTGTGCCAGCGCTGCGGATAGCCCCCAGCACGGCGGCGCGGTTGTTCTTTGCCATTGACGCCACCGCCTCGCGGGAGCGTACCTGGGATCACGCGGCGGGGCTGACGGCCGAAATGCTGCAAGCGGCGCAGGGTATTGGTGGGCTTGCCATATCGCTTGCGTATTATCGCGGCTTTGGTGAATTCCGCGCCACGCCCTTTTTGCAGGATGCTGAGGACCTCGCGCGGCGGCTTTCTGGTGTTTCCTGTTTGGGCGGCAAGACCCAAATCCAGGCAGTGCTGGATCATGCGCTGGCTGAGACCAGGCGGGAGAGGATCAGGGCGCTGATCTTCATCGGCGATGCCATGGAAGAAGATGCCGATGCGCTCTGCCACGCCGCCGGGGAGCTTGGCCTACGCGGCACAGCGGCCTTCATTTTCCACGAAGGCGCTGACCCCGTAGCTGGCGCGGTGTTTCGGCAAATCGCGCGGCTTTCCGGTGGCGCCTATCTGCCCTTTGATTCCGCGGCCATCGCCCAATTGCGCGATCTGCTGCGCGCCATTGCGGTTTATGCGGCCGGTGGCCAAAGCGCGCTCTCGCGATTGCCGAGTGCCGCGGCGCGGCAGGTAGCGGGCTTGCTACCCAAACCGAAAGCCGGCGCATGACCTGGCTTGTGCTTGGCGCCATTGCGCTGTTCTTGCTTTTCCTGCTGTTGCGCGGCTTTGCCAATGCCCCCGTGGCGCGCGTCAAGCAATTCGGCGCGGTGATGCTGGCTTCTATCGGGGCGGTGCTGTTGCTGCTCGGGCTTTTCACGGCGCGCGGGCAGCAGGCGCTATTCTCACTCGCCTTCTTTCTGCCGCTGCTGCTGCAATGGGCGCAGCGCTGGCGCACCAATAAGCGCTTCGGCGGTTCAGCGCCGCAAACGGGGGCGGCGAATAGCGTTGAAACCGCCTTTCTTTCCATGACACTGCACCATGATAGTGGGCGCATAACGGGCAGCGTGAAGGCGGGGCAATTTGCCGGGCGAGATCTGGCAACACTGACGCTAAGTGAATTGCTGGCGCTGCTGCAAGAATGCCAAGTGGCGGATGCCGATTCAGTCGCACTTCTGGAAGCCTGGCTGGATCGCGCCCATCCCGATTGGCGCGCGGAACCGGCGGCGGAACCGCGTAGCGGAGCGATGACGCGGGCCGAGGCTTTGGAAATCCTTGGTCTTGCAGAAGGCGCGGATGAGGATGCGATCCGTGCCGCGCATCGGCGCTTGATGCGAAGTGCTCATCCCGATCAGGGTGGTAGCGCCTGGTTGGCCGCGCGTATCAATGCCGCGCGGGATTTCTTGCTTGGCTAGTCAGGATTTTCGCCGCGCCTCGCGTCGTGCAATCCAGGTGGTTGCCAGGAAAATCACCAGTGCGCCGGCATAGGTTGTCAGCGCCGGTTCTTCGCTGAACACCAGCCACCCCATCAGGCTGGCCCATACCAGATCGAGAAACTTCACCGGCTGGGTCGCGGACATATCGGCAATGCGGAAGGCTTCCGTCAGAAACCAATGGCCAACACTGCCGAGAATCCCGGTCAGCAGAAACCAGCCCCATTGCTCGGTGGTTGGCCAGGTCCAGACCGCGAGTGCAAAGGGCAGTGTGAAAACCGCAACCATGATGGATTGCCAGGCGACAATCACCTCTGGCTTGTCATGGCGCGTGAGTGCCTTGGTGATCAGGAAAGATGCCGCGAATAAGGGCGTGCTTGCCAGCATCACCAGATTCCAATAGCCGCCATCGCCCCGCAAGCCGGGTGCCACCACAATCAACACGCCAAGGAACCCAATGCCGGCGGCAATCCAGCGCGCGCGAATCATCGGCTCACCCAGAAACAACACTGCCCCCGCCATGATGAAAATCGGCCCGGTGAAGCCCATGGCGGTCATATCGGCCATCGCCACATTCGGTAAGGCAATGAACCAAAGCATGAGTCCAAGCGTATGCACCAAGCCGCGCCAAATCTGCCCACGCAGATTATGCGGCATCCAGGCCATGACACCGCCGCGCAACATGAAGGGCAGCATCACCACAAGCCCCATCAGGTAGCGCAGGAATTGCACCTGGAAGGGGTCAAGTTCATGCGTAAGCTGCCGCATGATGGTATTCAGCAGCGTGAACAAAAGGCCCGCAACAGCGATAAACCCCATG
>JBILPX010000072.1:0-11481 GCA_044373565.1 Roseomonas sp. | reverse complement strand
TGGTCTTGGATGTCGCGGGTTCGAGTCCCGTTGGTCGCCCCAGCTTCCCCGCTTCCCTTCCGGTTTGCGTCCTGCCCCACTTGCGGCAGGATGGGCGCCTTCATTGGGGGAGAGAGATCCATGAATATTACCTTGAACGGGCGCGCGGCGCTAATCACTGGCGGATCCAAGGGGCTTGGGCTGGCTATTGCGAAGATGTTCGCTGAATCCGGCGGGCATGTCGCGATTGTCGCACGCGGGGCAGAGAGCCTTGCCAAGGCTGAGGCCGAAATCCGCGCCGCCGCGCCGGGCGCCAAGGTGGTCGCTATCGCCGCCGATATCCGCTCCGCTGAGGGCTGCGAAGCCGCCTATGCCGCGGCGGTGAAGGGCCTCGGTCAGGTGGATATCCTGATCAATAATGCCGGCACATCGCAGCGCGGCGGATTCCTTGAGGTATCGGACGCGCTTTGGCAGGATGATCTGGACCTTAAGCTTTTCGCGGCCATCCGGCTGTGCCGCCTGGCGTTGCCCACCATGCGGGACCGCAAATGGGGCCGCATCATCAATGTGCTGAATATCGGCGCCAAGGCGCCGCCCGGTGGTTCAACGCCCACATCTGTCTCGCGCGCTGCCGGCATGGCGCTCACCAAGGCGATGGCGAATGAATTCGCGCCCCATAATGTGCTGGTGAATGCCATGCTGGTCGGCATTATCGAAAGCGACCAATGGGTACGCCGGCATGCCGCCGAACAGCGCAACATTACGTGGGATGAGTGGAAGGCCGAACAGGGCAAGGCAGTGCCGCTTGGGCGCATCGGCAAGGCCGAGGAATTCGCTTCCCTGGCTTTGCTGCTGGCGAGCGAACAGGGCGGCTTCATCAGCGGCACGGCCATCAATGTGGATGGCGGCAAAAGCCCGGTGGTCTGAAGGCGCCGGGGACACCCCACCAAGCCGCCAAGCGCGACTTGGTGGGGATATTCTCCCTTGTCTCTCTTCGGTTGACGGTTCCACGCCGGATAAGCTGCCCCCAGCCCTGGTTTGCCGAAACGCCATTTTGTCCTAGACGTCCCGCGAACAGACGGAGGCTCCCATGGCGCAGGATTTGACGGTTGGCATTGCAGGCTTGGGTGCGATTGGGCTGCATTTGGCCCGCGCCTTGGACAAGGGCGTGCCGGGGCTGAAGCTGGCTGCTGCCTCCGCGCGGGATCACGCCAAGGCCGCCGCCAATATGGCGGGATTCAAGCACCCGCCGCGCATCGTCTCCAACGCTGAACTCGCCGCCTGCGATATCGTGGTGGAAGCGGCCCCCGCTGCGGTCTTTGAGGAAATCGCCACCGCCGCGATCGAAGCCGGGCGGATTTTTGTGCCTTCCTCAGTCGGCGCGCTGCTGCCGCGCATGCATTTGGTGGAACGGGCGCGGGCCACGGGTGCCCGCATCATCGTCCCCACCGGCGCTTTGCTTGGCCTTGATGCCGTGCGCGCCGCGGCGGAAGGTGATGTGGAAAGCGTGACCATTGAAACCCGCAAACCCCCGCGCGGTCTGGCCGGGGCGCCCTATCTTGAGGCGAACAAGATTGACGTCGGCGCCATCACAAGCGCGACCTGTGTCTTTAAGGGCAATGCCTTTGACGCAGCCCAGGGCTTCCCCGCCAATGTGAATGTCGCCGCTGCCCTCGCCTTGGCCGGCATCGGGCCGGAACGCACCATGGTCGAAATCTGGGCCGACCCCGCTGTGACCCGGAACACCCACACCATCCGCGTTGAAGCCGCCACCGTGCGCCTGACCATGACCATTGAAAACGTGCCTTCCGAGGAAAACCCCCGCACCGGCAAGATCACGCCGCTATCCATTCTGGCCTGCCTGCGTGGCCTGACCTCCACGCTCAAAGTCGGCAGCTAAAACCGCCGCACTTTGCGGCGCGGCGCAAAACGGGCAGCATCCTTCCTCATGCCAAGGAATGCCGCCATGACCATCGCCCGCCGTTCTGCCCTTGCCCTGCCGGCCCTGGCCCTGCTGACGCGCCCGGCGTGGGCGGCCTTTCCGGATCGGCCAGTGCGCATCATCGTCCCATTCGCAGCCGGGACCTCCTCAGATTTTCAGGCGCGCATGATCGGCGAACGCATGGCGCCAGTGCTGCGCCAGCCCGTTATTGTCGAAAACCGCGCCGGGGCGGGGGGTATTGTCGGCGCTGATGCGGTCGCGAAGGCGCCGCCAGATGGCTATACGCTGCTTCTTGGGTCCAACGGGCCGCTGACCAATGCGCCCGTGCTGCAAGCCCGCCTACCCTATGATCCCGAGCGCGATTTCGCGGCCGTCGCCATGATCAGCCGCAGCCCCGTGACCCTTTCCGTGCGCGCCGATAGCCCCTTTCGCACCATCGCCGATCTGCTGGCCGCCGCCCGCGCCAAGCCGGGTGACCTGAGTATCGGTTCCTCCGGCCAGGGGAGTGCGACGCATTTCCTGATTGAACAGGTCATGGCCGCAGCCGCGATCAGCCTGACTCATGTGCCGTATCGCGGATCGAGCCAATCCGTACCCGACCTGATCGCCGGCAATATCCCGCTGGTAATGGCGGAAATCTCGACCATCCTGCCGCTCTGGCAATCGGGGCGGGCGCGCATCCTGGCCATGTCCTCGGCCGGGCGGATGCCGATTGCGCCCGAAATCCCCACACTGATCGAACAAGGCCTGAACCTGACGGGCGGGTCCTGGGCGGGGCTGGTCACCGCGGCCGGCGCGCCACCCGAAGCCGTGGCTGCCCTGGCGGCGGCAGTGCAGGCGGGGCTGCGCGAGCCCACCTATCGCGCCCGCCAGGCCGAACTTGGCGCCGAGATTGTCGCAGAGGCCGAACAGAACCCTGCCGGCTTCGCCACCTGGCTCAGGCGCGAAAGGGCGGAAATCCGCGCCATTGCGGATCGGGCCGGGATCAAACCGGAATAGGCACCCCCTTGCCCTTACGCTCTATTTCCGCCAAAGAAGCACCGCTCCTGGGCCGTGCCCGGGGGTAATTCGCACGCGGCGCACCCTTCCTGATCAGGCAGGGTCCGGTCCCCTTCATCGGGGAAGGCGCCGCGGAGGCTCAACCGGACCAACATGGAAGGAAATCGCTCATGGCGATGCCCGTCGTTTCTCTGCGCTCCCTGCTCGAAGCTGGGGTGCATTTTGGCCACCATACGCGCCGCTGGAATCCCCGCATGGCGCCCTACATCTTCGGCGTGCGCAACCAGGTGCATATCCTGGATCTGCAACAGACCGTACCGATGATGGACCGCGCGCTGCGCGCTGTGCGTGATACCGTCGCCGGCGGAGGCCGCGTGCTGTTCGTTGGCACCAAGAAGGCCGCCGCTGAGTATGTCGCGGAATCCGCGGTGCGCTGCGGCCAGTATTACGTGAACCATCGCTGGCTTGGCGGCATGCTCACGAATTGGAAGACCATCACCGGTTCCATCAAGCGCCTGCGCCAGATGGATGAACGCCTGTCGGGCGATACGGGGGGGCTGACCAAGAAGGAAGTGCTGATGCTGGCGCGCGACAAGGAAAAGCTTGACCGCGCTTTGGGTGGCATCAGGGAAATGGGCGGCCTGCCCGACATTATCTTCGTGATTGATACCATCAAGGAAAAGCTTGCGATCGAAGAAGCCAATAAGCTTGGCATTCCGGTGATCGCGGTGGTCGATTCCAATGCCGATCCGGCTGGCGTGACTTTTCCCATCCCCGGCAATGATGATGCGATCCGCGCCATCACGCTTTACTGCGACATGATCGCGGGCGCGGTGCTGGATGGCATTTCTGCGGAAATGCAGGCTTCCGGCGTTGACCTTGGCGCGGTTGAGGAATTGCCGGAAGAAGCGCTGCCGGAAGTCGCGGCAGAAATCGCAGCAGAAATCGTGGCGCCGGTTGAAGGCGCCGAAGCGCCGGCCCAGGCCTGATGCTCTCGGGGTCACCAACCGGTGGCCCCTTTTCTTTCAATCATCCAGCAATGGGGATGAACAATGGCTGAAATTACAGCGGGTATGGTCCGTGACCTGCGCGAGCGTACCGGCGCAGGCATGATGGATTGCAAGAAGGCGCTGGTCGAAAACGGCGCCGATATGGAAGCTGCCATTGATTGGCTGCGCAAGAAGGGTCTTTCGGCAGCCGCCAAGAAATCCGGCCGTGTCGCAGCGGAAGGGCTTGTGGGCATCGCCTCGGCGCCTGGTGTCGCCGCCATGGTGGAAGTAAATGCCGAGACGGATTTCGTCGCGCGCAACGAAACCTTCCAGCATTTCGTGGCAACGGTCGCGGAATTGGTGCTGACGGTGGGCGATGATATCGAAGCGCTGAAGAATGCCACCTGGCCGGGTGCGGTGGATCTGGTTGAAGAAACCACCCAGCGCAAGACGGTGGCGGATCAGCTTACCAGCCTGATCGCGACGATTGGGGAGAATATGTCGATCCGTCGCGCCAAGCGCTTCCAGGTCGCGGAAGGCACGGTTGCGACCTATATGCATTCCGCCGTGAAGCCCGGGCTTGGCAAGATCGGCGTGCTGGTGGCGCTTGAAGGCGCTTCCGAGCAAGCCGTGATGGAAACGCTTGGTCGGCAGATCGGCATGCATGTGGCCGCGGCGCGCCCGGAAGCGGTGGATGTTTCGGCTGTGGACCCATCCGCGCTGGCGCGTGAGCGTGATGTTCTGGCCGATCAGGCGCGGGCTTCCGGCAAGCCCGAAGCCATCATCGAAAAGATGGTCGAAGGCCGCATCCGCAAATACTACGAAGAAGTGGTGCTGCTGGAACAGGTTTGGGTGCATGATGGCGAAAGCCGCGTGAAGGAAGTGGTGAAGAAGGCGGGCTTGAAGCTCTCTGGCTTTGCCCGCTTCCATTTGGGCGAGGGCATCGAAAAGCAGCAGGGCGATTTCGCCGCCGAAGTGGCCGCTGCCGCCGGTAAGGCCTGAACTGACCAAAAAGGGGGGACGTCTTGGCGCCCCCCCTTCTGCCTTCTTGCCGCCTTCGCGGGCATGTCTTTATGGTGGCGCCCGCAACCTGAACCCGATTCGAGATTGAGCCCCCATGAGCCAGAACCCGGCCTATAAGCGCGTCATGCTCAAGGTCTCCGGTGAGGCCCTGATGGGGGATCGGGATTACGGGCTGGATAATGCCACCTGCCGGCACATTGCCGAAGATATTCGCGGCGTGGTGGATCTAGGCGTGCAGGTCTGCCTAGTGATTGGCGGGGGTAATATCTTCCGCGGCATTTCCGGCGCGGCTTCCGGTATGGACCGCGCCCAGGCGGATAGCATCGGCATGCTCGCCACCGTCATGAACGCGCTCGCCATGCAGAATGCGCTTGAGAAGGTCGGCGTGCAGACGCGCGTGCAAAGCGCGATCCCGATGGCGAGCCTTTGTGAGCCCTTCATCCGCCGCCGTGCTGAGCGGCATATGGAAAAGGGCCGCGTCGTGATTTTCGCGGCCGGTACGGGCAATCCGTTTTTCACCACCGATACAGCAGCGGCCTTACGCGCGGCCGAGATGTCCTGCGATGCGCTGTTCAAGGGCACGCAGGTGGATGGCGTCTATTCCGCCGATCCGCGCAAGAAACCCGATGCCAAGCGCTACGATACGCTGACCTATCTTGATATGCTGGCGCGCGATCTGGCGGTGATGGATGCGGCGGCGATCAGCCTTGCGCGCGAAAACAAGCTGCCCATCATTGTCTTCAATATCCATGAACCAGGCGCCTTCACCGCTGTCATGAAAGGCGAAGGCAAATTCACTACCGTGGTGGAACAAGCGCCATAACCCAGGGGGAAGGGCAACATGCCGACTGATGTAACGGCCCTGAAACAGGACCTAACGCGCCGGATGGAAGGTGCGATGGAAACCTTGAAGAAGGAATTCTCTGGGCTGCGCACAGGCCGCGCCAGCCCCGCGCTATTGGAACCGGTGCGCGTCGAAGCCTATGGCAGCGTCACGCCGCTTAATCAGGTGGCGAATGTCTCGGTCGCTGGGCCGGGGCTTTTGGCGGTGCAGGTCTGGGATAAAGGGCTGGCAAAGGCCGTGGAAAGCGCCATTCGGGAAGCCAATCTGGGGCTCAACCCGCAGGCGGAAGGCCAGGTGATCCGCGTGCCGCTGCCGCCACTCACCACCGAACGCCGCAATGAATTGGCCAAGGCCGCGGCGCGTTATGCTGAACATACGCGCGTTGCGGTGCGCGGCGTCAGGCGCGATGGCATGGAACAGATCAAGGCGGCGGGCAAGAAATCCGAACTCGGTGAAGATGAAGTGAAGCGTGCCGAGGAAGAGGTGCAGAAACTGACCGACCAATTCGTCAAGCAGATAGACGCTGTCTTGGTCGAAAAGGACAAGGATATCCGGACGGTCTGAAAACCACTTACCGGATTAGGACAGGGAGAGGCGCTTGCGGAACCGGATGGGGCCTGATCGCGCGGAGGGCTGCCACGCATGAGCGCGGCAAGCGAACGCCATCCCGCGGCGGGCGCCCCGCAGGCGCCGCCCGCGCATGTGGCGATCATCATGGATGGCAATCGCCGCTGGGCCGAAGCGCGCGGCGTGCCAGTGGCGCTTGGCCATCGCGCGGGCGCTGAAGCAGCGCGGCGTGCGGTGCAGGCGGCCGCCGATGCTGGCATTGGCTGGCTGACGCTATTCGCCTTTTCCAGTGAGAATTGGCGCCGCCCGACCGAGGAAGTCTCCGCGCTATCGGGGCTGCTCAGGCTTTACCTTCGTAATGAAGTGGCCGGGCTGGTGCGGGATGGCGTGAAGCTGAGAGTGATTGGCGATCACAGCCGTTTCGGGGCCGATTTGTCGCAGATGGTGGCCGATGCCGAAAAGGCGACTGCCGGGGGCACCAGACTAAATCTGGTCATGGCACTTTCCTATGGTGCACGGGACGAGATTCTGGCCGCGACCAAGGCCGTGGCACGGGCTGCCAAGGCAGGTACACTCGACCCCGAAAGCCTGACCGAAGCGCAATTTGGCGGGTTTTTGCAAACGGCTGGCATGCCCGATCCTGATCTGATCATCCGCACCTCGGGCGAGCAGCGGCTGTCGAACTTCCTGCTCTGGCAGGCCGCTTATGCGGAGTTTGTCTTTCTGGATGCGCTCTGGCCCGATTTCACGGCCGAGGATTTGCGCGCGGCAGTGGCAGAATTTCATCTGCGCGAACGCCGCTATGGGCTGCGCGCCTGACGTGACCGAAGCCACAGCATCTCAGTCGGAGGGTGGCACCGCGCCGCGCCCCTGGCGCGATTTGGCGCTGCGGGGGGCTTCCGCCTTGGTGCTGATCCCACTCGCCGTTTTGGGCATCTGGTCCGGCGGTGTCGTTTGGGTCGTGCTGATAGGCGCCGTGATGGTGCTTTTGTCTTGGGAGTGGCTCAGGCTTTCCGGCGCTTCAGTCTATCGCTGGCCAGGTATTTTGCTGCCCATCATCACGCTCGGCGTCATGTTGCTGGCAGCCTTTGGCCCGCCCCTTGGCGCGCTGGGGCTTTTGGTCGCGGGCAGCGTGGTGGTGCTGCTTCTGCAACGCCACGGCGATATTTGGCCGGCGGCGGGGCTTTTCTACATTGGGCTTTGCGGCTTTTCCCTGATTTTGCTGCGCGGCACGGATTGGGCCGGGCTGCTCAATACTTTGTTCATGGTGCTGATTGTCTGGGCCTCGGATACTGGGGCCTACCTCGCCGGGCGCGCTTTGGGTGGGCCGAAGCTCGCCCCTGCCATATCGCCGGGCAAGACCTGGTCCGGCGCGGCGGGGGGGCTTTTGGCGGCGATCCTGGTTGGCGCGGGCGTAGCATCGCTACTGGCGCCGGGGGGGGCTTCACGCGCGGCAGCAATCGCGGCCATGCTGGGGCTAATGTCACAAGCAGGTGATCTTTTGGAAAGCGCTATCAAGCGCCGCTTCGGGGTGAAGGATAGCTCCTCACTCATCCCCGGTCATGGCGGCGTGTTTGACCGGTTGGATGGCGTGATGGCGGCGGCGCCGCTCGCGACCGCTTTTGCACTACTCGCCGGCAGGGGCGCGCCTTTATGGCATTGAACGGGGGAGCAGCACCGCGCCGGATTACGGTTCTTGGCAGCACGGGTTCAGTTGGGAAAAGCACGGTCTCTCTGCTGGAAGCCGCCCCCGAAGGCCAATTCGATATTGTGGCCCTGGTGGCAGGGCGCGATTGGCAGGGCCTTGCGGCCCAGGCACGGCGGCTCAAGGCGCGCCGTGCGGTCCTGGCCGATCCTTCGCAATACTTAGCCTTGAAGGAAGCACTCGCCGGGACGGATATACAGGTGGCGGCGGGGCCTGAGGCTGTGATCGCGGCGGCCAGCCTGCCCGCCGATTGGACCATGGCCGCCATTGTGGGCGCGGCCGGCCTGCCCGCCACCATGGCGGCACTCGCCCGCGGCGGCGTGATGGCGATTGCCAATAAGGAAAGCCTGGTCTGCGCGGGCGAGCCCGTTTTGGCCGCAGCCCGCGCCGGGGGGGCGACCATTCTGCCCGTGGATAGCGAACACAACGCCATTTTCCAGGCGCTTGATATGCGCGACCCGTCAGCGGTGGCGAAGATCATCCTGACTGCTTCGGGCGGTCCATGCCGCACCATGTCTATGGCGGAAATGGCTTTGGTGACACCGGAAGTAGCGGTGCGCCATCCGATCTGGTCCATGGGGGCCAAGATCAGCGTTGATTCCGCCACCATGTTCAACAAGGGGCTGGAACTCATCGAAGCCGCGCGACTTTTCCCGGTGCCGGAATCGCGGATCGAAGTACTGGTCCATCCGCAATCCACCGTGCATGGGCTGGTGCAATACACCGATGGATCGGTTCTGGCGCAGCTTGGCACGCCCGATATGCGCACGCCCATCGCCCATGCCCTGGCCTGGCCCGCGCGCATGGCGGCTTCTGTGCCGCCGCTTGATCTGATCGCGCTTGGCAAGCTGGAATTCTTCGCGCCCGACCCGGTGCGCTTCCCAGCGCTCAGGCTTTCGCGTGATGCGCTGCGGGCTGGCCGCGGGGCGCCTACCATCCTGAATGCGGCGAATGAGATTGCGGTCGGGCTCTTCCTTGAAAAACGGCTGCGCTTTCTCGATATCGCAGCAGTGGTGGATGAAACGCTCTCGCGCCTTGGTGCGCCAGAGGCCGCGGACCTACCCGCCATCATGGCGCATGATGCGGCGGCGCGGTCCCAGGCCGGGTTGATCGCCGCAAAGCGTGCCGCGCTGGTCTGACCTGCGCTTTTTTAGGAGCCTTTCTCTTGGAATTTCTGCCCGAACCCTTCCGCAGTATTGCCTCCTTCCTGGTGGTGCTCGGGGTACTGATTTTCATCCATGAGCTTGGCCATTATTTGGCGGCGCGCTGGCGCGGCGTGCATGTGGAACGCTTTTCCATCGGCTTTGGCCGCGCCCTTTACACCCGAACCGACAAGCGCGGCTGCGAATGGCGGATCGGCTGGCTGCCACTTGGCGGCTACGTGAAAATGCATGGCATGGAGGATTTGGGCGAAGCCGCGCCCGAACAGGCGGCTGCCTTCCGCCCTGGTGAAACCTTCCATGAGAAATCCGTGGGCGACCGCGCCTTGGTTGTGGCGGCTGGCCCCTTCTTCAATTTCGCCCTTGCCGTGCTGCTTTTTGCCGCGCTTTTCGTGGTGGTTGGCCGGCCTTCCGCGGTGCCGAGTGTGGGCAATGTGGTGGAAGCCTCGGCCGCCGCCCGCGCCGGGCTCGCGCCTGGGGACCGCATCCTTGCCATGGATGGTCAGCCGGTCGAGCGGTTTGAGGCATTGCAGCGCTATGTCCAGGCGCGCACCGGCCAAGCCATTGAAATCCTGGTCGCGCGGGGCGATTCCCAAATCAAGGTTATGGCGACCCCGCAGCCGCGGCCATCTGATGGGCTTGGCATGTTGGGCATCACCGCCGGTATGCCGATTTTCGAACAGCTTGACCCCTTCAGCGCGGTTTGGGCTGGGGTGACCCATACGCTTGATATCACCTGGCAGACGCTGATTGGGGTCTGGCAGATGATCTCTGGCAGCCGCGGGGCCGAGGATCTGGGCGGGCCTTTGCGGATTGCGCAAATGTCGGGGCAGGTCGCCAATATGGGGCTTTCGGCCTTCATCACCTTCGCGGCGCTGCTTTCTGTCAATCTGGCACTGATCAACCTTTTCCCGATCCCAGTGCTGGATGGCGGGCATTTGCTGTTCTACGCCGCTGAGGCCATCCGGGGCCGGCCCTTGCCCTTGAAGGCGCGGGAATATGGCTTTCGGGCCGGCTTTGCGCTGCTGATCAGCCTCATGATTTTCGCCACTTGGAATGATCTGGCGCAGCTTGGCGTGGTGCGCTGGGTGAGTGGCCTACTTAGTTGACGGTTTGGGGGTGGCGAGGGGGGCGTGGCTCGGCTAGGAAAGAGCGTTATGTTGAGAAAGATGCCGAGTCCGTGAAGCAGTTACGCACTCTTGTTGCCCTTTTTGTTTTTCTGGGTCTGGCCATGCCGACGGTCGCGCAGGAGCCTTCCCGCGGCGGCGGGCGCATCACGACTGTGGATGTACGCGGCACCCAGCGCATCGATCCCGATACGGTGCGCAGCTACATGCTGGTGCAAGTTGGCGACATCGCGGAACAGGACCGCATTGACCGCAGCCTGCGCGCGCTTTTCGCTACGGGGCTTTTCCGAGACGTGACGATTCGGAATGAAGGCTCACGCGTGATCGTGGATCTGGTGGAAAACCCTCAGGTCAACCGCGTCGCCTTTGAAGGCAATCGGCGTATTTCAAGTGAAATCCTGCGCAGCGTCGTATTGACCCAGCCACGCAGCGTCTTCACCCCGGCGGCGGTCCAGACGGATCGGCAACGTATCCTGGAACTCTATGCGCGGCGTGGTCGTTTTCGCGCAACCGTTGAACCCAAGATCGTGGAACTGGATCAGAACCGCGTTGATCTGGTGTTTGAAATCGTCGAAGGCGATCCAGCGCTGGTCGCAAGGGTTGCCTTTGTCGGCAACAATGCCTTTTCCGAATCGCGGCTCAGGGATGTGGTGGCAACGCAGCAGCAAGCTTGGTTCCGGCTGTTTTCATCAAATGACCTCTATGATCCCGAACGCCTGACCTATGACCGGGAATTGCTGCGGCGCTTCTATCTGCGTCAGGGGTATGCGGATGTGCAGATCACCGGTTCTGCCGGTGAATTGACACCGGACCGCAGTGCTTTTTTCGTCACCTTCACGATTGATGAGGGTAAGCGCTATCGCATCGGCAAGGTCGAAATCATCAATGAAATCCCCCGCCTAAGTATGGATGGCCTGCGCAGCGATATCGAAATTGTGGATGGCGATTGGTATGATGGTGACGCGGTAGAGCGCGGCAGCAATACGCTTGCTGACGCGCTGCAAGGGCGCGGTGAGTCATTTGTTGAAGTGCAGGCGCGGGTCACACGCAATCCAGAAGCCGGGATAATTGAACTTGCCTATATCGTGCGCGAAGGCGCACGCGCCTTCGTAGAGCGCATTGATATTTCGGGAAATACACGCACGG
>JBILPX010000301.1:0-4197 GCA_044373565.1 Roseomonas sp. | reverse complement strand
GCTGGATCTTGGCGAAAAAGGGTGCCAGCGGCATGGCATTCAACTTGGCGCGAATGCCAATCCGCGCCCACATCGCAACGACCGCCTGGCAAATCTGCTCATCATTGATGTAGCGATTATTCGGGCAATCCAGCGTGATCTCAAAGCCATTCGGGTAACCGGCTTCGGCCAACAAAGCCCGCGCACGCGCCGCATCATAAGGCAGGCGCACATCTTCTTCCTTCACATAGCCATTCACCTGGGAAGGGAAGAAGGTGCCCGTCACCACGGATTGGCCGCGCATGGTAGTGCGATGGATCGCCTGGATATCAATCGCGTGATAGAGCGCCTGGCGCACGCGCAAATCCTTCATTGGATTGCGCCCCTTCACATCGGAATAGAGCAATTCATCGCGAAACACGTCCATCGCCAGAAAGATGGTGCGCACTTCCGGGCCTTCCAGCACGCGGATATTCGGCGCCTGACGCAGCCGGTTCAAATCCTGCAAGGGCGGGTCGAGCACGAAATCAACCTCACCCGAAAGCAGGGCGGCAATGCGGGTCGCATCAGATGCGATCGGGCGGAAGATGATCTCCGTCACATTCGCCTCACGGCTGGTTTCTTCCTTCCAGCCCCACCAATCAGTGTTGCGGGTCATGACGGTGCGCACATCTGATTCGCGCGCCGTCAGACGGAAAGCACCGGTGCCGTTGGTGTTGCGGACCGTGTGCATTTCTTCACGCTGGCGGGTATTTTGTGGCCGCGGGGCATTATTCCTTTCGGACCAGCTCCGCGACATCATAAAGACGGAAGCGATCTTGTTGGGCAGGATCGGGTCCGGCAGCTTGGTAATCAGGTCCACCACCAGCGGTTCCACCTGAACCGCGCGTTCCACCGTATCCACGTAAATCCCGTAATTGGAGGTCGGTGCCAAAGCGCGCGTCACGCTGAACACCACGTCATCGGCGGTGAAGGCTTCACCTTCATGGAACTTCACACCCTCACGCAGCCAAAAGCGCCAGCGATTGGGCTCCTGCTGCTCCCAGCGGAGCGCCAGGCCCGGCGCCAGGCCCAATTCCTGGGTGCGGTTGATCAGCGGATCATAGATCTGTTGCAGCACCATGGTGACGGTGCCGACATTCTGGCTATGCGGGTCCAGCGTATTGGGGTCGCCCGAGGCAGCCCAGCGCACCGTTCGCGCATCCGCATTCGCCCCGCCAAGCGCCAGCCCGCAGGCAAGCGCGGTCGCCCATAACAGCTTACGCATCCCAAACTCCCTTTTTTTGGTTAAAGCCCGAGTAACGCCTATAGGGGCGCCGGCCCCCGCCGGGAAGGGGTTTTATCGGGGGCAGATTTCCCCGACAGCGAAACTGCTTTAGACTTACTCCTTTACGGACCAAGAGATCACCACCATGCCGCGCTTCGCCGCCAATCTTTCCATGATGTTCAATGAGGTCCCCTTCCTGGACCGCTTCGCGCTCGCGGCCAAGGCCGGGTTCAAGGGGGTGGAATTCCTATTCCCCTATGAACACCCGGCAGCGGAGATCGCCGCACGGCTCAGGGATAATAGCTTGCAGCAGGTGCTGTTCAATGCGCCGGCGGGGGATTTCGCCAAGGGGGAACGCGGCATGGCCGCCATCCCCGGCAAGCAGGCCGCCTTTCGGGAAAGCATCAAGCTCGCCCTGGAATACGCGACCACCCTGGCCTGCCCGCGCCTGCACATCATGGCTGGCCTCAAGCCCGAAGGGGTCGCGCATGACACACTCACCGCAGTTTATGGCGCCAATTTGGCCTATGCAGCGGAAGAATGCGCCAAGGTGGGTGTGAAGCCCATCATTGAACCTATCAACCACCGCGATATTCCGGGCTTTTTCCTGAACACCACGGATCAGGCGGCGGCCATTATCGCTGCCGTGGGACCGGAAAAGCTCGGCATGCAATTCGATCTGTATCATTGCCAGATCACAGAAGGTGATGTGGTCAAGCGGGTTGAGAAGCACCTGCCGCTGATCGCCCATATGCAGGTGGCCGATACCCCCGGCCGGCATGAACCCGGCACCGGGGAAGTGAATTGGCCCTTCGTCTTCAAGACCATTGACGCGCTTGGTTTCCGTGGCTGGATTGGCTGCGAATACCGCCCCGCCGGCGAAACCCTCGCCGGGCTTTCCTGGTTCGCCCCCTATAAGGACTGACATCACATGAAAATCGCCTTTATCGGCCTTGGCATCATGGGCCGCCCCATGGCCGGCCACCTGAAGAATGCCGGCCACGCCATTACGGTTGTGGAGCGCAAAAGCCTGACGGCGGAAGACCGCGCTGCCTTCGCCGTGGCGCTGGATGGCAAGTCCGCCGCCGCCGGGGCGGATGCCGTGATCATCATGGTGCCCGATACGCCTGATGTGGAAGCCGTGCTGTTCGGAGCGGGCGGCGTGGCCGAAGGGCTCAAGCCCGGCACGCTGGTGATTGACATGTCGTCCATCAGCCCGACGGCCACCAAGGATTTCGCGGCCAAAATCGCGGCCAAGGGCTGTGATTACCTCGATGCGCCGGTCTCGGGCGGTGAAGTTGGCGCCAAGCAGGCCAGCCTGACCATTATGGTTGGCGGTTCGGAGGCGACGTTTGAACGCGCCAAGCCGCTGTTTGAAGCCATGGGCAAGAACATCACTTTGGTGGGCGACACGGGCGCGGGGCAGACCTGCAAGATCGCCAATCAAATCATTGTGGCGCTGACCATTGAAGCGGTGGCGGAAGCACTCACCTTCGCGTCCAAGGCCGGGGCCGATCCGGCCAAGGTGCGGCAAGCGATCACGGGCGGGCTCGCGACCTCTCGCATTCTGGAACTGCATGGGGAGCGGATGATCAAGCGCACCTTTGCACCTGGTTTCCGCATTCGCCTGCACCAGAAGGATTTGAACTTGGCCCTGCAAGCCGGACGCGAATTGGGCGTGGCTTTGCCCAATACAGCCTCCACCCAGCAGCTTTTCGCGGCCGTCGCCGCGGCGGGGGGTGCCGATCTGGACCATTCCGGTCTGGTCAAGGCACTGGAGACCCTCGCCGCGCATCCCGTGGCGCCAGACGCCTGAAGCAGCCCTGACCGAGTGGAAAGCCTCTGCACCTGTGGGGCTTTCCCCTTTTTTGTCCCTTTAACAAAATAGCCTCCTTTGATTTATTTTTTGAGAAATCCTCTTTTATGATACTGTTCTGCCTGCGCGCTTAGGCTAAATCGCCGAAGCGCTGATCTAGACGTTCAACCCTACCTTTTTGAGCGTCAGTCTGGTTCAACCATTCGGGGCAGAAACTTTATGCGGTTCGAGGATATTGGTGAGCAGCTTCGCGCCTATCGCCTGGAATCAGGCTTGAAGGCGGATGAAATCGCCGCCCGGCTCGGCATTTCGCGCGCCGCGCTCTACCGTTATGAGAAGGGCGAGGTCATCAAGCTTGATACCGTCCGGCGGCTGGCGGAAATGCTGCAGGTCTCGCCGCTCGCCCTTCTTGGTATCGGGGTGGATTACTTCTCCCGCAGCACCGCCTGCCTGGAACGCCAGCGCCAGATTGAGGAAGACGCGGATAGCTATTTGCAGCTTGGCGGTGCGCTGTGTTTTCCCTTGACGTCCGAGGGCTTTGACTGGCGCCTGCGCGGGCTTTGGCTGGAAGCCTCAAGCCTGGCGCAGGACCCGGCCGCGGCGCGGAGTGCGACGGAACAGGCCTTGATCTCCATGACCCAGCGTCGACTGGTCCTGGATCAGCGCCGCATGAACATCACCGCCATGCTCTCAGAAAAGGCTGTCAGGCGCATGCTGGCTGAAGGCATCGGCGCCGGTCTGCCGCTTTCCGAACGCAGCCGCGCCGAAGCCCGCGCCGCTGCGGTGACCGAGGTTGAGAACCTCACCAGCCAGATTGAACTGGGCCCGCTTGGGGTGCAGATCGGGCTATTGCAGGAACCCGAACCCCATCATCAGGCGCTGATCTATCGCGGCAGGGACCGCGCGCATGTCATTGGCAATCCCTTCCCATCCGATGCGCATCCCGCCTGGAGTCAGGGCGTGGTCAGCATCACCGCGGCCGATGATGCGGTGGCCATCCATCAACGTGTCGCGGAAGCCTGCTGGCGGCTGGCGCATAAGGGCCTGGCCGCGGCGCAGAGGCTGCGCCTGCTCATCGCGGAAGCACACCCAGGCTGATCCGGAGCATTTTCAAGCCAAGTGGTTTCACTTGGCG
>JBILPX010000051.1:0-13729 GCA_044373565.1 Roseomonas sp. | reverse complement strand
CAAAGCGATCATCAGCGCCGCTCATGTATTCTCTCTGTGTTTCGGATCGGAAAAAGCGATCGGGAAAGCGAGTCTGTCCGACGCGCGCATGCGCATCAGACAGGTTCTAATGCAACCGCGCTGAAGGCAAATGCGGGCTGTCCAGGCTGAAATCCGGGATGGCGACATCAAACGCCTCACCCGTTTCGCGCACCACCATGTGATAGGCGCCGCTCATGAAGCCCGATGATGTGCCTAATGGCGTGCCAGAAGTATATTCAAACCGCCCACCAGGTTCCAGGATGGGCTGTTCACCGACCACGCCCGCCCCTTGCACCTGTTGTGTGCGCCCGGTGCCGTCCATGATCTGCCAGGTACGGCGGATAAGCTGCACCGTCTCCGGGCCCAGATTGGCGATTTCTACCTGATAGGCCCAGACGAATTGAGCGTTTTCGGGCATAGATTGTTCAGCCAGATAAAAGGCGCGTACAGCAACCCTTATCCCCCGCGTCGTCGCGATGAATGAACCACCTTTGGTCATTTTAGCCTTCCTCGACGCCAATTCAGCACAGCAATCGGGCGTTTTGTAAAGTTTTTTCTGAGTTTGCCCTCATGAAGCCGCAGCATCCAATGCTTCGGCCAAATCGTCAATCAGGTCGGCCATATCCTCAAGCCCCACGGAAAGTCGCACCGTGCCATCGGTAATGCCAAGCTTGGCGCGTTCTTCTGCCCCCACGCGCATATGGGTGGTCGTGGCCGGGTGGGTCACCATGGATTTCGCATCGCCCAGGTTATTGGCAATATCAATCAGTTTAAGCGTATCCATGAAGCGGAAACAGGCCTCCTTGCCGCCCTTGATGTCAAAACTCACCAAGGTGCCGCCGGCCGACATTTGCGCCATGGCAAGCTTCTGCTGCGGATGATCCGCCCGGAAGGGATAGAGCACGCGCGCAACCTCAGCCCGTTCCGCCAGCATATCGGCAATGACCGAAGCGCTGCGGCACATGGCAGGTACGCGCAGATGAAGGGTCTCTAACCCCTTCAGGATAACCCAGGCATTGAAGGCGCTGATGGAAGGGCCGGTATTGCGGATGAAGGGTTGCAGCACCTCATCCACCCATTTCTTTGACCCCATCACGCAGCCGCCCAAAACGCGGCCCTGGCCGTCAAAATGCTTGGTTGCGGAATAAACAACGATATCGGCGCCGAAATCCATGGGCTTTTGCAGCAAGGGGGTGGCGAAGACATTATCCACCACCACCAAAGCGCCGGCCTGATGCGCCAGGTCGCACACGGCGCGCAGGTCCACGATTTCCAGCATGGGGTTGGAAGGTGTTTCCAACAGCACCATGGTCGTCGGGCGCGACAGGGCCGCGCGCCATTGCGCCAGATCGCTGCCATCCACGAATTCAGTGGCAATGCCGTAGCGCGGCAGCAGGGTTGAGACGATCCAATGGCAGGACCCGAATAGCGCGCGGGATGCCACCACGCGGTCGCCGGCTTTCAGATGGGAAAGCATCGCCGAATGCACCGCCGCCATGCCCGTGGCCGTCGCGCGGCAGGCTTCCGCCCCTTCCAAGGCAGCCAAGCGGCCTTCCAGCATGCTGACGGTTGGGTTGCCGAAGCGCGAATATTGGTAATGCGTTTCCGTCCCCGCGAAAGTCGCTTCCGCCTGGGCTGCGCTGTCATAGACAAAGCCAGAGGTCAGATACATCGCTTCCGACAGCTCATCGAAGTTGGAGCGCATGAGCCCACCGCGGACAAGCTGCGTCGCGGGGCGAAAGGCGCGGACGGGGTCCGCGTTGTGGCCCATCATTTGGGCGCCGACAGGCTGCGTCGCAGGACTAATGGGGCGGGTGGGGCGAGAATTTTTTGGCACGGCTGGAACCTCTCACACAATGACGGCGTCCAGTCCCTACCGGGAACGGGGCATTATACCCCGCGGCCCTTTAGCGCGTTTGTTTTCGAGGATGTCGCCATCCACGCCCTTTCGAGACCTCGCCGCAAGAAGACCGGACAAATCGCGAGGATCAGTTTTGCAACTGATGATTGAAACATAGGGCATGATGCGCCCGCAGGTCAAGAATGCAGGATGGCTTGCATCGCAGCCGCGCCCATGGGTTCATCGCACCCGGAGGAAATCACTATGGCCAATACCCGTGTCACCCTGATTGTCGGCGCCAGCGGCGCTGCCGCAAGTCGCGTCATGGAAGCCGCCCAGCATGACCCGGGCTTCACGCCCATTGGCCTGACCAGGCGCGACCCGGGTGCGGGCATTCCCTGGATCACCGCCGATCTTTGGGATGGGCCAGCCCTTTCGCGCGCCATCGCGGCGCGGCCTGACATTACGCATATTGTCTATGCCTCCCGCGCGCCGCATGGCGAAACCGGGGTCGAGGATGTGGCGGGCAATGTCACCATGCTGAGCAATTTGCTGGACGCGGCGGAGGCATCGCTGCCGCGTTTTCAGCATCTGCACATGATCCATGGCGGGAAATGGTACGGGCTGCATATCGGCCCCTTCCGTACCCCGGCGCGGGAAGATGACCCGCGCCATTTGCCGCCCAATTTCTATTATGAACAACAGGATATGGTGGCCGAACGCCAGCGCGGCAAAGCCTGGTCCTGGTCCGCCAGCCGGCCCAATTTCGTGCTGGATGTTGCCCCGGGGGGCGCGCGCAACATGGTCTCGACCCTTGGCGCCTATGCCGCTATTTGCCGGGAATTGGGCGTACCTTTTGACTTTCCGGGCAAGCCAGGCGCCTTCACTGCTTTGCATGAGGTCTCGGATGCCAAATTACTGGCCGAGGCCATTCTGTGGATGCTGGGCGAACCCCGCGCTGCCAATTGTGCCTTTAATGTTACGAATGGCGATGCCTTTCGCTGGTACGACATGTGGCCCCATCTGGCCGCGCTTTTCGGCGTGGCGCCGGGCGGGGTAAGGACCCTGTCGATGGCGCGCTGGATGGCGGATAAAGCGCCGATCTGGGAGAAAATCCGTGCCCGCCACGGCCTGATCCTGCCGGTTGACCAGGTGGCAAGCTGGGAATTCGCCGATTTCGCGCTGAATATGGATTACGATGTCCTGGCTTCCATGACAGCGGCCCGCCAGGCGGGCTTCACCGGCTTCAAGGATAGCTGGGCCATGTTCGCTGAGCAGATTGAGGGCTATCGCGCCGCGCGGGTCCTGCCGCCGCGTTGAAAATAATGGGGGGTGGCTTGCCTGCCCTGCCTTGACCCCGCCACCCCCCCCTGCAATACGCGCTCCGCCCAGGGCAATCCGGGGCAGAGCATCGTTGGGCTAGACCGACGAATCCCGCGACAAGAGGCCGAACCAAGCCATGCGCGATACCGGCGAATATCTTTTCACCTCGGAATCCGTTTCCGAAGGCCATCCGGACAAGGTGGCGGACCGCATCTCAGATACCGTTCTGGACGCATTCCTGACCGCTGATCCTTATTCCCGCGTCGCCTGCGAAACGCTGGTCACCACCAATCGCGTGGTGCTGGCGGGCGAAGTGCGCGGCCCCGCGGAAATCACGCCGGAATATCTGATCCATCTGGCGCGGCTCGCCATTCGCGATATTGGCTATGAACAGGAAGGCTTTCATTGGCAGCATGCCGATATTGAATGCCATCTGCATGCCCAATCGGCGCATATTGCCCAGGGCGTGGACGCCGCCGGCAACAAGGATGAAGGCGCGGGCGACCAGGGCATCATGTTCGGTTACGCCTGCCGCGAAACGCCGGAGCTGATGCCGGCGCCGCTATATTATGCGCATGAAATCCTGCGTCGCGTGAACGAATTGCGCCACGCCAAGGACAAGGCAGCGGCCGGGCTGCTGCCGGATGCGAAAAGCCAGGTGACTTTGCGCTACGTGGATGGCAAGCCAGTGGGTGCGACCTCCATCGTTGTGTCCACGCAGCATGAAGAAGCGCTGGAACAGGCCGAAATCAAGCGCATGCTGCGCCCGATTGTAGAAGCGGTGCTGCCCAAGGGCTGGATGTGCTCGGATAGCGAATTCTACGTGAACCCGACCGGCAAATTCGTGATCGGCGGCCCCGATGGCGATTGTGGCCTGACCGGGCGCAAGATCATTGTGGATACCTATGGCGGTGCGGCGCCGCATGGCGGTGGCGCATTCTCCGGCAAGGACCCCACCAAGGTGGACCGTTCCGCTGCCTATGCTGCGCGCTATGTGGCGAAGAATGTGGTGGCGTCTGGCCTGGCCGATAAATGCACCATCCAGGTGAGCTACGCGATCGGTGTTTCCAAGCCGCTTTCGGTTTATTTCGACCTGCATGGCACGGGCAAGGATGTGGATGAGGCGAAGCTGGCGAAGGTGATTGACGGGATGGTCAATCTCTCCCCGCGCGGCATTCGTGAGCATCTGAAGCTGAACCGCCCGATCTATGTGCCGACCAGCGCCTATGGCCATTTCGGCCGCGTGCCGGATGTGGCGAAGGGTACCTTCACCTGGGAAATGACCGATCTGGCCGATGAGCTGAAGCGCGCTTTCGGGCGCTGAAACGCTGATCGGATTATCCTTGGGGCGGCGGGTGTGAGCCTGCCGCCTTTTTCTTTTCAGGGCAGTGAATGACCGCTGATCGTCCCCCCTTGGCTGATGGTGTGCCGGACCGGCTTTATGGTCGGCGCCGAGGCCACCCCCTGCGTCCGCGCCAGCAGCGCCTGTTGGAAGAAACACTACCGCGGCTGCGCCTGACCCAGGCACAAGCGGCTGATCCGCGCGCCGCCTTCGGCATGGGCGCTGCGCCGCTTTGGCTGGAAGTGGGGTTTGGAGGGGGTGAACACACGCTCGATCAAATCGCGGCGCATCCTGAGGTTGCCTATATAGCCTCGGAAGTATTTGAGAATGGGCTTTGCGCTTTGCTCACGCGCCTAGTGCCGGAAGAGGCGGAGGCAACCGGCGTGCTGCCGCGCAATCTCAGGCTTTGGCCGCAGGATGCGCGGCATTTGCTGCGCGCTTTGCCGGAAGGCAGTTTGGATCGGCTGTTCCTGATGTTCCCCGACCCCTGGCCCAAGGCGCGGCACGCCAAGCGGCGTTTTGTTCATCCGGAGTTACTGCCCATGGTGGCGCGCGCCATGAAGCCGGGCGGGGTTTGGCGCATCGCGTCCGATGATCCAACCTATCAGGCATGGGTGCGTGAATGTATGGGCGCGCAAAGGTTTTTTACCTTGGAAAGCCTCGCCGAAACCCGCCCCGCCGGCTGGCCCCCCACGCGCTATGAAGCCAAGGCTTTGCGCGAAGGGCGCCAGCCGCTTTATTGGGAATGGCGCCGAAACTGATTAGCGCCCACGCCACATAAGCCGCAAAAGCGGCAGGCCGCGCCGGTGATGATAGATCGCCAGCGCCCCGTGGCCCAGCGCCAATACCACCAAGCCCCAGGCCGCGCCCTGATGCAAAGGCCGCAACACATCATACAAGGCCTGATCGGGCGGGAAGGGGTGCGGAATGGGCAGGATCAGGAAGAACACGGTCTCAACGCCTATCGGCGCCGCCGCGGCGCTCAAAAAACCCAGTACGGGCACGGCGATGAGCAGCCCATAAAGCAGGCCCTGGCCCAACCGCGCCGCGCCTTGCTGCCGGGCGGGCAGCGCCACAGGTGCCGGCCTGCCTCGCCGCGCCAGCAACCAAAGCCGCCAGACCCAAAGCGGTATCAGCAAAAGACCAAGGCTTTTATGCAGCTGATAGGTTAGAATTTTTGCCAAAAGGGCCGAGAGCGGCAGCGCCACCATCACAAGCGCCAGCAGGAAGTTCACAAAAACCAGGGCCGCCATGGCCCAATGCAGGCGCCGTTGCGTCGCCGACCACGCCGCCTGCATTCGCCTATCCAATCACCAGACTGACCGATACCGCCAATTGCACACGGTCCCCCGTGGCTGCCATGTCCGACACCATGCCGAAAGCCGTGCGGCTGATCTCGCCGCGCGCGGTGCAATCCACAATCTCTGCCCCCGTCGCGGCATCGCGCCGCCGCCGCGCAAGCTTCGCTTGCAGCGTGAAGGGCTGGGTCACGCCACGCACTTCCAAAGGCCCAGCCAGGTCAAATGCCTCGATCCGCCCACCCGGTGCGGCGGTGCCGGAAAACCTCGCCAGCGGCCAGCCTTCGGCATCAAAATAGGCCGGTGAGCGCAGCAACTCCGCCGCCCCCGGATAGGCGTGGGTGATGGAACCAGTTTCCACCTGCACCGCCAGGCGCGCGGTCTCCGGCCTTTCGGGATCAAGGATCAATTCGCAGGAAAAACGCGAAAACTGCCCCGTTGAGGTCAGCACCATCAAATGCCGCGCGCTGAATTCAAGCTTGCCCTGGCTTTGGTCGAAGCGAAAGACGCGCGCTGCCCGGGCCGGCAGGGGTGCCAGACCCAGCATGGGCAGCACGGCGCCGGCCAAGGCGCGGCGCGGCATCAGCAACTGATAGGGCTTCATCATCATGTGATCCGATCCTAGAGATTATATGGTGAGCCCCCATCGTTTCTCAAATTTTTCGTTCAGCCCTTGCCTTTTGGCCGCGCCAGCGCTAACAAGGTCTATCCACACCATCCGAGTTTACGGGGGGTGGCCTTGAAAAAGGCCGCCTTTTTTGTTTTTGCAGCCTGATTTACCACATCACGAAGGGCTTGAAGCCCGCATCGCGGAAGCGATCCTGCCAAGCCTGACGCAGCTTGGCTATGAACTGGTGCGCGTGCAGGTTTCCGGCAAGGAACGCCCGGTGGTGCAGATCATGGCTGAACGCGCCGATGAAGCGCCTTTCACCGTGGAAGATTGTGAAGCGATCAGCCATGCCGTGGGCGCTGTGCTGGATGTTGCGGAACCGATCCGCGGGGAATGGATGCTGGAAGTATCCTCTGCCGGCATTGATCGCCCGCTGACGCGGACCAAGGATTGGAACCGCTTTGCCGGCCATGTGGCCACGGTGGAGCTTTCAATCCCGTTCGATGGCCGCAAGCGTTTCCGTGGCACAGCGCTTGGCGCTGATGAACAGGAAGCGCGGCTTCGGCTGGATGATGGTACTGAATTGGCGGTGCCGCGCGGCAATATCCGCCGCGCCAAGCTGGTGCTGACCGACGAATTGATCGCGGCGACGGCGAAAGCCGCTGACCCAACAACGATGACCCATTAAGGAGAATGCGCCATGGCCGTTGACATCGCCATTGCCCGTCCAGAATTGCTGCAAGTGGCCGAAGCCGTCGCGCGCGAAAAAATGATCGAGCGTGAGGAAGTGCTGGAAGCCATGGAACAGGCGATCCAGAAGGCTGGCCGCGCCAAATACGGGCTTGAGAAGGATATCCGCGCCACCATTGACCGCAAGGATGGCCGCGTAAAGCTGGAACGCTTCACCGAAGTGGTAGAAGCCGAACCCGTTGAAAACGAAGCAACGCAAATTCCTTTCCGTATCGCGCAAAAGATCAAGCCTGGCATCGGACTTGGCGAATTCATTGTGGACCCGCTGCCGCCGATTGATTTCGGCCGCATCGCCGCGCAAACCGCGAAGCAGGTGATTGTCCAGCGTGTGCGCGAAGTGGAACGCCGCAAGCAATTCGAAGAATACAAAGACCGCGTTGGTGAAATCATCAATGGCACGGTCAAGCGCACCGAATACGGGAACCTGATGGTGGAACTCGGCCGCGCCGAAGCGCTGCTGCGGCGTGATGAAACTATTCCGCGTGAAGCCTTCCGCAATGGTGACCGCGTGCGTGCCTATATTTATGACGTGCGCGAAGAACCGCGCGGGCCGCAGATTTTCCTCTCTCGCACGCATCCCGGGGTTCTTGCGAAGCTATTCGCGCAGGAAGTGCCGGAAATCTATGATGGCATCATCGAAATTAAGGCGGTCGCGCGTGACCCCGGCAGCCGCGCCAAGATGGCGGTGATCAGCCGCGATAGCTCCATTGACCCCGTCGGCGCCTGCGTTGGTATGCGTGGTTCGCGCGTGCAGGCGGTGGTTGCTGAATTGCAGGGTGAGAAGATTGACATCATCCCCTGGTCGCAGGACCAGGCCACCTTCATCGTGAATGCACTTGCCCCTGCTGAAGTCAGCAAGGTGGTGCTGGATGATGAAGGCCGCCGCGTGGAAGTGGTGGTGCCGGATGATCAGCTGAGCTTGGCCATTGGTCGTCGCGGGCAGAATGTGCGCCTGGCATCGCAGCTTACCCGTTACGATGTGGATATTCTGACGGAAGCCGAGGAAAGCGAACGTCGCCAGGAAGAGTTCCGCCGCCGTACCGGGCTTTTTGTGGAAGCGCTGGATGTGGATGACGTGATCGCGGGGCTTCTGGTGCAGGAAGGCTTCGGTTCCATCGAAGACATCGTGCAGGCACCGGATGAGGAATTGGCCGAAATTGAAGGCTTTGATGAAAGTGTCGCCGCTGAATTGAAGCGCCGCGCTGAAACCTTCATTGAAAAGCGGGATGCGGAAATGGATGAAAAACGTCGCAGCCTGGGCGTAGATGACGTGCTGATGGATGTGGGCGGCTTCACGCCGGCCATGATGGTCACGCTTGGCGAAAAGGGCGTGAAGTCGCTGGAAGATCTGGCGGATCTCGCCGGTGATGAGCTGTTGGAAATCCTTGGCGCCGAAGCGCTGGATGAGGAAACGGCCAATGCAATCGTCATGGAAGCGCGTCGTCGTGCCGGTTGGCTCGGCGATGACGCATAAGGCATAGCCCTGGCCGAAGCCCTCGCCCTGCCGGAGGAAGATGAGCCCGAAAAGGGCCCGCTTCGCCGCTGCATTGTCTCGCGCGAGAGCCTGCCCAAGGCGGAAATGGTCCGTTTTGTGCTCGGCCCGGGGCGAGAAATCGTACCGGATTTGGCCGAAAGGCTGCCGGGGCGGGGAATGTGGTTGAGCGCGCGGGGCGATGTGCTAGAAAGCGCCATCAGCCGGGGGGCTTTCACGCGCGCAGCGCGCGGTCCAGTGGTTGTTCCGCCCGGTCTTACGGCGTTACTGCAACGGGGCCTCCGCACCAGGATTGTTGATCTGCTGGGGCTTGCGCGCCGGGCAGGGCAGGCGGTGGCGGGCTGGCAGGCGGTGCGGGAATGGCGTAGCGCTAATTGTATCGCGCTGTTGGTGCAGGCCAAGGATGGCAGTCCAGCAGAGCGTGAACGCCTCTCGGGCGGTGTTACAGCGGCAGTGATGCCGCTGACCGCTGCTGAATTGGGGCAGGTTTTTGGGCGTGACCGCATTGTTCATGTGGCGGTTGGGCCGGGCCGTTTGGCGGAGGCCATCTGGTCCGAGGCGGGCAGGCTTTCTGGCCTTTTCCCGTCGGAAGTGGCTAAATCCTAAGGGTTGCCGGATGTTTCGGCTGCTCCATGCGTAACAGATGATCGGGTTCGAAGCGGCGAATGAGTGACCAGAACGAGCAGGACGCGGGTAAAAGCAGGCTGAGCCTTCGGCCCGGCGGACGCCTCGAGCTTGGCAAGACGGTGGATGCGGGTAGCGTCCGCCAATCCTTCAGCCATGGCCGATCCAAGACCGTACAGGTCGAGGTTGTGAAGAAACGCGTGGTGGCGCCAAGCCCGGTACGGCCCGGAATAGGTGTTCCAGCCGCGCGCACCCTTGGTCCGGCAGCCGCCGCACCAGTCGTTGCACCAGTGGCAGCCCCCGCCGCGCCGCCGCCCCCACCGGCGGCACCAGTGGCCGAGGCAGCCCCCGCCGCGCCTATGGCACCCGCGCCTGCGCCAGCACCCGTTGCTGCGCCTGAGCCAAGCCCAGCCGTGGCGGCGCCTGAGCCAAGCCCAGCCGTGGCAGCGCCCGCTCCGCCGCCGCCGCCCGCGGTTGCCGCGGAGATGCCTGCGCCTCCACCAGAACCCGCAGCGGTGGTGGCAACGCCAGCGCCGGCAGCCCCGGCGCCAGCGCCAGCACCCGCGCCAGCACCATCCCCTGCACCAAGTGCAACCCGCGTCGCGATGGCGCCGCCCCCTTCCGCCCGCACCAACGCCGCATCGGGGCGCCCCGCCGCAGGTGGCGCAGGCCGCCAAGGCGCGGGTGGCCAAGCAGGCCGCACCAGTAGCGCGGGCCGGCCTCTGACCCAGTCAGAACTCGCCACCCGTCAGCGCGTGCTGGAAGAAAATCGCCGCGTGGAAGCGCAGCGCCAACGCGAAGACCGTGAGCGCCAGGCGCTGATGGTGCGTTCCGCCGCAGAAGAAGCCGCGCGCCGCGTGGAGGAAGAAGCTCGCGCCGCGGAAGACGCCGCCCGCCGTGCTGAGGAAGAAGCCCGCGCTGCGGTGGAAGTGGCGCGCCGCCCCGCGCCCGCACCGCAAGCAGCTTCAACATCTGCCGCAGCACCAGGCCGCGCGCCAGCCGGGGCGCCAGTGCGCAAGCCCCCAACGTCAGAACCGCCGGTGAAGCTAACGCTCAAGGCGCGTTCGCCATCCGATTATGATGAGGAAGGGCCACGCCGCCCTGCCATGCGGCGCCCTGGCGCGGCGGCAGGACCCGCCAAGCGCTTGGCGCCAGCGCCCGTGAAGAAGCCCCCAGCCGGGGCGGACCGCCGCCGTGAAGGCCGCATTGATGTGGCGGCTGCGCTGGAAGGTGAGGATGAACGCACGCGTTCCATCGCCTCTGTCCGGCGTGCGCGTGAACGTGAACGGCGCCAACAGGAATTGGCGCGTCTGCGTTCCGGTACGGAACGTGTGGTTCGCGATGTGGTGCTGCCGGAAAGCATCACCGTGCAGGAATTGGCCAATCGTATGGCTGCCCGTGGTGGGGATGTGGTGAAAAGCCTCTTCCGCATGGGCGTCATGGCGACGCTGACACAGAACATTGACGCCGATACGGCGGAATTGATCGTGCAGGAATTTGGCCATCGGGCGAAGCGCGTCAGCGAAGCTGATGTCGAAATAGGCCTCGAAGGCGTGCAGGATGCGGATACGGAATTGCTGCCGCGTCCGCCTGTTGTGACCATTATGGGCCATGTCGATCACGGCAAAACCAGCCTTTTGGACGCGCTGCGCAAGACAGATGTGGTGGCACATGAAGCGGGTGGCATCACCCAGCATATCGGCGCCTATCAAGTCACGGTCCCCGCCGGCGATCGCGTGACCTTCATTGATACACCTGGCCATGAAGCCTTCACCGCCATGCGCGCGCGTGGTGCATCAGTGACCGATATGGTGGTGTTGGTTGTCGCCGCTGATGATGGCGTCATGCCGCAAACGATAGAAGCCATCCGCCATGCGCGGGCGGCCAATGTGCCGTTGATTGTCGCGGTCAATAAAATCGATAAGCCCGGCGTGAAGCCCGAACGCGTGAAGCAGGAATTGCTGCAACACGAAATCGTGGTGGAAAGCCTGGGCGGCGAAACTCAAGAAATTGAGGTTTCGGCAACCCAGAAGATCAATCTGGACAAGCTGCTGGAAGCGATTTCGCTACAGGCTGAAATCCTTGATCTGCGCGCCAACCCGCACCGTGCTGCGGAAGGCACTGTCATTGAAAGCAAGCTCGATCGCGGCCGCGGCCCGGTGGCGACCGTGCTGGTGCAGAAGGGTACGCTGAAGCAGGGTGACATTGTGGTGGCGGGTGCCGAATGGGGCCGGGTGCGCGCCATGCTGGATGATAAGGGCCGACCGCTGAAAGATGCCGGACCTTCCTTGCCGGTTGAAATCTTGGGCCTTTCCGGCGTGCCGACAGCGGGCGAGAATTTCATCGCGGTGGAAAACGAAGCCCGCGCGCGGGAAATTTCCGAATTCCGTCAGCGCAAGCTGCGGGACAAGGCGACCGCCACCGCGGGTGCCGGCCGTGGCAGCCTGACCGATATGCTGGCCCGCATTCAAGCTGGTGAGCAGAAGGAAGTTGCCATTGTCGTCAAGGCCGATGTGCAGGGTAGCTCGGAAGCCATTGGTGTCACGCTCGGCAAGCTTGGCAATGAAGAAGTGCGCGTGCGTGTGCTGCATAGCGCCGTGGGTCAGATTACGGAATCTGATATCCAGCTTGCTAAGGCAACGGATGCGGTGATCGTTGCCTTCAATGTGCGCGCCACATCCCAGGCGCGTGAACTAGCGACCCGCGAAGGGGTGGGGATTCGCTATTACTCCATCATCTACGAAGTCGCCGATGACATTGAAAAGCTGGTCAAGGGCAAGCTGGCGCCCGTGCAGCGCGAAAAATTCCTGGGCTATGCGCAGATTTTGCAAGTCTTCGAAGTCAAGCGCATCGGCAAGGTGGCTGGCTGCCGTATCACGGAAGGCCAGGTCAAGCGCGGTGCCGGGGTGCGGTTGCTGCGCGATGGCGTCGTGATCCATCAGGGCGAATTGTCCACGCTGCGCCGCTTCAAGGATGATGTGCGCGAAGTGGGCAATGGCCTGGAATGCGGCATGTCCTTCGCGAATTACGATGACATCCGCGTCAGCGATCAGATCGAATGCTATGAGACGGAGACGGTACCGGGCTGACCGCAAGGCCCGGCCACCCACCCTTTCCGCCATAGGCCCCGGCTATAAGCTTGGGGCAAGGAAGACACGGATGAGTAAGCATCAGCATCAAGGCCGGGCGGAAGGCCCTTCCCAGCGGCAATTGCGCGTGGCGGAAGAAGTGCGCCATGCGCTTTCTGCCGTTTTTGCGCGTGAGGAATTCCGCGATCCCGCCCTGCTGGGCGTGCATCTGACGGTCACGGAAGTGCGCGCCTCACCGGATTTGAAGCATATGACAGCCTTTGTCGCGGCGCTCGGACGGGAAGTCACCAAGGAAGAATTGGGCGGCCTCAGGCGTGTCAGTTCCTTCCTGCGGCGGGAGGTTTCCAATAGCGTGCGGCTGAGATTCGCGCCTAATCTGCATTTCCAGCCCGATACCGCGCTTGATTACGCCATGCATATTGATGAAGTGATGCGCCGGCCTGAAGTGCAGCGCGACCTGCAAGCCAAGCCTGATGAGGATGACAAGGCATGAGCGAGGCTCGCGAAAAGCGCCCCGGCCCACCACGCGGCAAACACCGCCAGCACAAGAAGCCGAAAGGTCTTGCGCTGGATGGGTGGCTGATCATTGACAAGCCAACGGGTGTGGGTTCGACCGATGTGGTCACGCTGTGTAAGCGCGGCTTCAATGCGCAGAAATGCGGCCATGGTGGAACGCTTGATCCGCTGGCAACGGGCGTGCTGCCGATTGCCTTTGGTGCGGCGACGAAGACCGTGCCTTACGTGATGGATGGCACGAAAACCTATCGCTTCACGCTGACATTCGGCGAAGCGCGGGATTCTGATGATGCCGATGGCAAGGTGATTGCCACTTCTGATGCACGGCCCGATGACGCGACCATCCAAGCCGCGCTACCGCAATTCATCGGCGATATCATGCAGGTGCCGCCGATATTCTCCGCTATTAAAGTCGCTGGTGAACGCGCCTATGATTTGGCGCGTGCGGGCGAGATTCCGGAATTGGCGCCGCGTCCGGCCAGGGTTGATCGGTTTGAACTGATTGAACGGCCCGATGCCGATACCGCCGTTTTTTTCGTTGAATCCGGCAAGGGCGTTTACATGCGAAGCCTGGCGCGAGACATCGCGCGGGCCTGCGGCACGGTTGGGCATATTACGGCGCTGCGGCGTATGCGTGTAGGCCCATTTCACGAAAAAGATGCCGTGGCCCTGGACAAGATCGCCGTTTCCGGCGATATGCCGCCCCCTTCCCCGGTGCTTCTGCTGCCGGTGACGACCGCGCTGGCCGACATCCCGGCGCTGGCCCTCACCGAAGCGGAAGCCGCGCGTCTCTCATTCGGCCAGCATATCCCGCTGGTTGATTT
>JBILPX010000300.1:0-4202 GCA_044373565.1 Roseomonas sp. | reverse complement strand
GCCTGACGAAATCCGGCACGCTGCGCTACTGCTATTTCTATCACAAGACCGCAATTGGCCATGCGGTCGCCAGCGAAGTGATGACTGACATCACCTGGCATGGCGATCGCGCCGCACATTTCGTGAACAACATGATGTCCCAGGGCGCGGTCATGATTGACCCGACGGGCGTCGTACGGATGCGCGCGAAGGAATAAGCGCAGCATCTGGCGCGGGCGGGTCCCTGCCCGCGCCCCCTTCTTCCCCCAACATCGGAGAGCACCCCATGGCGCTGACCGCTATCACGCTATGCGCAAGCGCATTGATCAAGATTGGCGCGCAACCCATCGCCTCGTTCGAGGATGGCACCGCCGAAGGGGAAGTCGCGAAAAACCTCTATCCTGGCGTGCGCGATGCCTTGCTCGCATCCCACCCATGGTCCTTTGCTACCACCCAAGCGACCCTGCCGCGTCTCGCGCAAAGCCCCAGTGCGGAATTTCGCTATGCTTTCCAATTACCCCCTGATTTCCTGCGCGCCATTTCCGCCGGCACCGCGGGGCGCGCGACTGGATTGCTGTATCGTATTCAGGGCAGCAAGCTGATGACCGATGTCGAAACCGTAGCGCTGACGCATATCTTCCGCCCGGATGAGGGTAGCTTTCCGCCCTTCTTCGCCTCAGCGCTGATGGCGCGCCTGGCTGCGGAATTCTGCCTGCCGCTAACAGAAAACACCTCCCGCGCAGAACTGCTCGCGCGGCTTGCGGAAGCAGAACTCCGCAGTGCGCGGCGCGCCGATAGCCAACAGGCCAGCGCTACCGCGCTTGGTTCATTCCCGCTGATTTCGGTCAGGGGCTGATCCATGCCCGCCATCAAACGCACCAAAACAAGCTTCACCGCTGGTGAATTGGCCCCTGAATTACTCGGCCGAGCCGATCTGCGCGCCTATGAAAATGGCGCGCGGCGGCTGCGAAATGTAGTGATTCAGCCAACTGGCGGAGTCTCCCGCCGGCCTGGTCTTCGGCATGTCGCGATGCTGCCTGGGGTGGCGCGGTTGCTGCCCTGCGAATTCAATACCGAGCAAACCTATCTGATGGTGCTCACCGCCGGGAAGCTTGCCGTCTACGCCGCTGACCTGAAGATCGCGGAGCTGGTTGCGCCCTGGACCGAAACCATGCTGCCACAAATTGGCTTCACGCAGAATGCCGATACGCTATTGCTGACACACCCCGATATGCGCCCACAAAAAGTGCAGCGCAGCAATACGGGTTGGTCCATCACGCCCTGGGTCTTCACCCAGGATGCCTATTTCCGCTTTGTCGCTCCCGAAGTGACGCTGACACCAACTGCGCTGAATGGCACCATCACCATCAGCGCCAGCGCGCCGGTTTTCGCTGTAGAACATATCGGCGTACGGCTGCGTATCGGCGGCAAACGTGTGCTGGTCGCGGCAGTCAATTCGCCAAGCACTATTATTGCTAGTGTCGAACAAGCGCTTGCCAGCACCGCTGCCACCAAGGATTGGGAAGAAGCCGCTTTCAGCACGGCACACGGCTGGCCCATTACCTGCTGCTTTCATCAGGACAGGCTGGTGATTGGCGGCTCGCGCGATCTGCCCAACAGGCTTTGGCTTTCGCGCACCGGTGATTTGTTTAACTTCGATCCCGGCACTGGCCTTGATGATGAAGCGATTGCCTTCAGCCTTCTCTCTGATCAGGTAAATGCCATTCGTGGCGTATTTTCTGGCCAGCATTTGCAGCTTTTCACGTCTGGCGCCGAATGGATGGTGACAGGTGATCCGCTGACACCAGCCAATATCCAGATCAATCGACAAACCCGCGTGGGCTCTCCGGTGGATCGGCTCGTGCCGCCGGTAGATGTTGATGGATCAACCATTTTCGTCTCACGTGGTGGGCAAGGCATTTATGAATTCGCCTATACCCAGGTGCAGCAAGCCTATCAGGCAAATGACCTTGCCATATTAGGCCGGCACTTGATCAAATCCCCGCGCGCCATGGCCTATGATCAAGGCGCGCGGCTTTTGCATCTGGTGATGGAAGATGGTGCGCTTGCGACACTCACGCTTTATCGTGCCGAACAGGTCACAGCCTGGACGCGGCAGGAAACCAGCGGCGCCTTCCGCGCCATTGCCGAAGTGGAAGGTACGCTCTGGTGCGTGGTTGAACGCTCAGCCGGCATTTCGCTCGAACGATTTGAAGATGGGCTGATGCAGGATGCTGGGCTGACCGGCACCTCAATCACACCAAAATCTACCTGGACCGGACTTACCCATTTGAATGGGCGCCAAGTTGCGATCCTGGCTGATGGTGCGGTCCGCCCCAGCGCGATCGTTTCCGGCGGTGCTGTCACGCTCACCGCGCCGGCCACAAAGGTCGCAATCGGTCTTGCCTTCACGCATGAAATCGAACCCCTACCCGCTGACCTCATCACACCCGCCGGCAGCGCAACTGGCCCTTCCCGCCTGGTGGCCGTCACCTTCCGCTTGCTGGAAACGCCGGCGCTGAATGTGGATCTGGGCCAAGGGCCACGGGCCTTGGCGCTCAGGCGCTTCAATGTTGACCATTTCGATGCGCCACCAACCCTCTTCACCGGCGATACCACGTTGCGCGGCATTGGCTGGCGGCGTGATCGCATGACTCCACTCTGGCGCATCACCGGCACAGCACCGCTGCCGTTGACGCTGCTTTCCGTCACAACCGAAATCAGGATGAATGACTGATGGCTCAAATCGCGTCCATCGCTAGCCTCGCCCTTGCCGGCGCCGCCATGCAAAATCAGGCAAAGACCCGCAAGGTGGAAGCGCGCGCGCGTGAAGCGCATCAGGCCGCACAGCAACAATTTTCGGCAAGCCAGCAGGCCGCGCAGCAACGCGCGCGCCAGGATGTGCTGGCGCGCAGCATCGCCGCCTCGCGTGCGCGCTTTGCTGCTGGCGGTGTTTCGCCAGATGAGGGTTCCGCCGCCGCACTCGTAGCCGGCATGCGTGCCGATGCTGCACAGAATGATGCGGAAAGCGCTGATCTTTTGCGCATGCGCCTGGCCGCGGGTCGCCCTTCGCTGCTCAATGCCAATGGCGATTTCCAGGGTTTTGTACGCGCGACGCAATCCTTCGGTGCAATTGCGCGCAACCTGCTTGACTGATCCAGGCCCCCCACGCCCCTCTATCCGCAAGGAATCGCAATGTCCGAACACATCACCATCGGCGATGTGTCGCCACGCGCGCAATATATCGCTAATGGCACGCAGCGCGTCTTCACCTTCGCCTTTCCCATCTTCAACGATAGTGATCTTGAAGTTCGCATCGATGGCCTGGCTCAAGCTACGGGCTTCACCATTGCTGGTGCTGGCGAATCAGATGGCGGCACCGTTACCTTCCTGGAAGCGCCCTTGAATGGCGCGCGCATCATGCTCCGCCGCCGCGTCATCCTGGCGCGTATGACGGATTTTCAGGAGAACAGCCTGCTCCGCGCCAGCGCCTTGAATGATGAGCTGGATTTCCAAATGGCCGCGCTGCAACAAGTGGCGAGCGACCTGAAGCAGGCAGTACGCACTGATCCCGCTGATGATGGTAATATGCTGCTACCCTTGCGCGCGGCGCGCGGCAATCGGCTGCTGGGCTTTGATTCGCTTGGTGACATAGCAATTTTTGATCGTGACGGGCCGGAAATCACCCTGCCCTATCCGGGTGCAGTGCCGCGCGCTGTGGAAGACAAGCTGAATGAACGTCTTTCAGTGCGGGATTTCGGCGCACTCGGCAATGGCGTCGCCGATGATGGACCGGCACTACAGGCCGCCATGAATGCCGCAGTGGTATCCGGACGCTTCCTTGAAATTGGTGAGGGCAGTTACCGCACCGGCCAACCGCTACTTCTGGGTGGCGGCGCCGCGGGCCTGATCATGCGCGGCAGCATTCTCTACGCCGGGCCGTCTGGTCAGACCGCGCTCACCATCGGTGATGGCGGCACAGTGCGCAATGCCACCAAGCTTTACATGGGCATTCGCATCATCCGCGCCAGCATTTCAGACTGGGAAAATGAAGCCGACATCGGCCTGGTGCTGCGGAATTTCGATTCATGTCAGGTTGAAATCCGCCAGGTGGAAGGCTTCACCATCGGCATCCGCACGCTTGGTGAAGAGCGTGGCTTTGAGGATACCACGCTGACACTTGGGCGCATTGTCAATAACCGCATCGGGCTTGATGTCCGCAC
>JBILPX010000050.1:0-13814 GCA_044373565.1 Roseomonas sp. | reverse complement strand
ATCAAACGTGAAGCGCGGATCAAGCGGCGCGGCCCAATCCCCGCGCGGGTCGGCCACGCGAGCCACCACTGGTATCAGGCTTTCCGCCAAGGGTTGCGCGCCATTTTCGGCTGGCTCGCCAGACGCTGCGCGCCCATTGGCGGCAACGCGCAGATCAACCCGACGAATGGCGGGATTTTCCTGCTGCCATAGGGAACGAAGCCGATCGCCGTAATGGCTGCTCACCCAATCACGCAGAAAGCGCGTGGGAAGCGCGATGGTCGCTTCATCACCATCAACCGAAGCAAGTGTCATTTGCCGAAGCCAGCTGCGGAATTCCACATCGCCCACTTCTTCACGCAGCTTGGCGCGAATACGGGCCCATGGCTCAGCCCAGGCGGCCGCACCATGCACGGGCGTATTATCGCTTAGCTTTTCCGTGCTTCGCAAAACGCTGCCCCCTTTTCCCATTATCTCGCCCAACCCTGTTCATCCTCATCATGATGCCGACAGAGACAAATTTTCAATAGAAAAAAAGCCCGCCTCTGAACAATTGAGAATTAGTAATGTTGCAACGCCGAACAGCAACCACACGAGCCTCAAACAAATACGTCGCCGCATTTGTAAAGCGCTACCGCGAAGTGAAAGCAGAATACTTGTGAAGAACCCATCAAAGCAGACGCAGCATTTGCTGCTGCCCGCTTCAGAAATTTAACGTCAGGAAATTGGGCGCAGCGTCAGGCGCCGACGGACTTCACCCGCGCGGAAAGGCGCGATAATTTCCGCGAGACCGTCTTGGGATGCACAACACCCTTGGTTGCTGCGCGCTGCATTTCAGGTTGGGCTGCGCGAAACGCTTCCTGCGCCGCAGCCTTGTCGCCAGACTTCACCGCTTCTTCTACCTTGCGCAAGAAACTACGCACACGTGACTTGCGCGCCTTGTTGCGCACAGTGCGCTTTTCGGTCTGACGGATGCGCTTACGCGCGGAAGAATTATTGGCCATGGGCTGTCTGTTCGAACCTGAAAGAAGAAGAGGCGGCGATCCGCCTGCGAAGGGCGGCTAACTAGCGCCGGAGCATGGCCGGCGTCAAGCCGGATGAGGAGGCGCGACGTCCGACCCATCGGGCATGGCTTTTCTTTACCATCTGGCGCGCTAAATTGCATCTCATGAAGCGTTTTTGGGAAACGGCCCTGGCCGTACCACGTCTGGAAGGCGGCTATGGCGTTGTGCTGGACGGGCGGCCTTTGCGCCTGCCAGGTGGCAGTATTCTGACCACACAAAGCCGCCCGCTGGCCGAAGCGATTGCCGATGAATGGCAGCAGGCCGGCGGGGCTAAGGGCGGGGAGATGAACCCGGAAGATGTGGCCCTGACCCGGCTTTTGGGATCGGCCCAGGAACGCATCGCCCCGAACCCGCAACCCATGGTTGAAGGCATCGTAAGGTTTGGCGAGACGGATCTGCTTTGCTACTGGGCCGAAGATTACCGCCTAGCCGCGCGCCAAGCGGAAGCATGGCAACCCTTACTTGATTGGGCCGCGCTGGCGCTGGATGCGCCGCTGCGCGTAACCCAGGGCCTGATGCCAGTGGCGCAAGCCCCTGAAAGCCTTGCCGCCCTGCAGGCCGCAGTCGCGCGGCATAATGCGGCGGGGCTTGCCGCCCTTGGCGTTGCCGTGCCCGCGTTGGGTAGCCTGGTGCTTAGCTTGGCGCTCAGCCTTGGCCGGCTTGATGCCGAAGAAGCGCATCGCCTGGCCGTGATAGATGAGGTGTTCCAGGAAGAATTCTGGGGCAGCGATCCCGAGACCGCCGCGCGGCGCCAGGGCCGCCTGGACGATGTAAAGCTGGCACAGCGTTTTATGGCCTTGGTGGCAGGCTGAGGCTTTTGAGCTAAAGTAATGCAAGATGATTGAGTTGAGAGCCTATACCTTGCCCGAGTTATGCAATTCAGCCCTTCACATGAGGCATCCCATGCGCGGTAAGCTGCATAAAGCTCTGGTCCTGCTGATGCTCGCCCTACCGATCATGCCAGCACTTGGCGAAACTGAACCCTTGATGGAAGACCCGTTTGGCATCGTCGGCGTGGCCCCAACAGCCGCTGGTGGTCAAACATTGAGCCTTGGCCTTGGGTATTCGCGTGCGCGGGAAGGCACCAATCGCAATCTTTATGGCGGCGCCCTTGAAGCCGAAGCGGGGCTGGTGCGCGGGCTTGATCTGCGTTTTGCACAGACAGCCGAATATGGTCCGGCAGCGCCTTATCCGGCGGATGATACGAAACGGCTTTGGGGTGGGCTTTCCCAGCTTGGGCTACGCTGGCAGTTCGTGGAGGAAGATGGCTGGCGCCCGGCGATGGGCGTTTTCGGCTCGCTGCGCACCACCTATGGGGAAACAAGCGGGCCGTCGCAAAGCGGACAAATTGTTGGTCTACTCAGCAAAACCATCATCGAAGGCCCACGGCCACTTGCGCTTTCCTTCAATGCTGGCTGGTCGGAATTATTCAATGCGGCGCCTGGCGAAAGAGCGGGGCGATATGATTTCGCCGCCGGGCTCACGCAGAATCTTGGGCAAGATACCTCCCTTGGCGTCAGCTATTTGCGCAATCAGCAGGATCGTGGCGAGCAGGATCAGAACATCATCGCTGTCGGGCTTTGGCATAGGCTTGGGAATGCTGGCCCTATCATGGCCGCGGGTGCCGGCGCGGGGATCGGAGATCCTGCACCGAGCTTTCTTCTGTTCGCTTCCTTCAAATGGCTGTTCGGCGCTGCGGTGCCGTGATGATGTTGCCTACTATGCCTCAATCGCCTGATAGGTCAGCATATTGATCAACCGGCGATAGCGCTGACGCAATTCGCCCGGCGCATGGGCCATGAACACCACGCTCAGCCGTTCCGCAGGATCGGCCCAGAAATAAGTGCCCCAAACGCCGGACCAGCCAAAGGCACCTGGCGCGCCCATCAAGCCAGAACCACCACGCGCGAGGCGCACCGCAACCGTCAGGCCGAAGCCATAACCTTCCAACGCAGGGTCCATGCCGGCCACGCGATTTTCGATGCCCTGCAAATGATCGGAAGCCATCCAGGCCACCGTTTGCGGCGCCAGTACGCGCACACCATTCAGCGTGCCCCCGGCGCGTAGCATTTCAGCAAAGCGCAGATAATCGCCGGCAGTTGAAACCAAGCCCGCGCCGCCGGTTTCCATTTTCGGCGCGCGCAGCGGCGCTTCCACGGATTGCGCAGCGCCAGTCATGGGATCCTTGGCAAAGGGCCGGGCAAAGCGCCCCAGCTTTTCCGCCGGCAACACATAGCCGGTTTCTTCCATGCCAAGCGGCGCGAAAACACGTTCCCGCATCAGCGCACCGAGCGAGGCACCACCCGCGCGTTCGGCAACCCCACCCAGCACATCAGTGGAAAGCCCATATTCCCAGACCGTGCCAGGATGATGACGAAGCGGCAGACCAGAAAGCGTCTCAGCAAAACCTTCCGTATCCATATTCTCGGCGACCCAAAAGGAACCAGGGGGTGCCACGGCATGCACGGCCGTACCACTGCGCCCGCCATAAACCAGGCCAGTCGTATGGCGCATGGCATCCTGCACCGTCATGGGGCGCCTTGCCGCTTCAGTTTCAATCGGGCCTTCACCCGAAAGCATCGCGGCTGTTGGCTTGGCCACCTGCATCTGCATGAGCGGCGGCAACCAGGCACCGACCGGGTCCGTCACCAGCAGCCGGCCTTCTTCAATCAGCGAAAGTGCCACCACGCCCGTCACCGGCTTGGTCATGGAAGCGATGGAGAAAATCGCATCGGCCTGCATCGGCGCGCGGCTTTCGGGATCGCTCCAGCCAATCGCTTCCAGATGCACCAGCTTGCCATCCCGCGCGATGGCGACAACGCAACCAGGCAGCCGGCCAGCGGCCATTTCGCGTTCCATCGCCGGGCGTATGCGCGCAAGCCGCGCAGGCGACATGCCAACCAATTCCGGCCGTGTCACCGGCAAGGGAGGGGTCGCGGTTTCAATCACGGGGCTCATGCTGCGCCTTCTCCGACAAAAGGATTGCTCTGCCGTTCCGCGCCGAAGCTGGAAGCCGGGCCATGGCCGCAGAGGAATTGGATGTGATCGCCCAGTGGCAATAGTTTTGTACGGATGGCATTCAGCAAAGAAGCTGTATCTCCATAGGGGAAATCCGTGCGCCCGATGGAGCCCTGAAACAGCACATCGCCCACAATAGCAATGCCCATATCTGGTTTGACGAAGACCACATGCCCCGGCGTATGGCCCGGGCAATGCAGCACATCAAAGGCGATGCCGGCGATCTCAACCTGTTCGCCTTCTTCAAGCCAGCGATTGGGCGTGACGGTGCGGCATTGCAGCCCGTATTTGGCGCCCTGTTCCACTAGCCCTTCCAGCAGGAAGGCATCCGCGCGATGCGGGCCTTCAATCGGCACATTGCCAAGCGCTTCGGCCAATTCCGCCGCGCCGCCGGCATGGTCCATATGCCCATGCGTCAGCAGAATGCGGTCAATGGTGATGCCGGCTTCGGCAATGGCGCCTTCAATGCGCGCGACATCACCGCCCGGGTCTATGACCACACCGCGCTTGGTTTCCTGATCCCAGATCAGGGCGCAGTTTTGCTGGAATGGCGTGACGGGGATGATGGCGGCGGCGAGGGTCATGGGTGAAAACTGACCCGATCCGCGCGAAAGGTAAAGGCGTTCAGACCTTGCGAGGCGCAGAGGAGCCCCGATGCGCCGACGCAAGGGGCAATGTCAGCCCATCACGTCCAATCATCAGCGGCCCAGCATAGTGGCGGCGCACCGCCTCCATCCAATGCCCTTCCGTCACCAAGGGATCATCCGCCGGCACCAGATGATTGAGTGCGAGCAGCCCAATGCCGGCTTCTGTCGCGACGCGCCCGACATCTTCCGCAAGCGTGTGGCTGGCAAGCAGATGCTGCTTCAGCCGCGCGCCATTGCCCACACGCGCAACCAGCCTATCCACGCCTGGTTCATAAATCGCTTCATGCACCAGAATATCGGCACCCCGCGCGAATATCGCGAGTGGTGGGAAAAAAGTGGTGTCGGCTGAAAAAACCACCGAACCCGCGCCATGGTCAAAGCGCAGCGCAAAACATTCCGTCACGGGGGGATGTTCCACCCGTAAAGCGGAAACACTCACCCGTGCATCGGTGAAGACATGGCCATCGGCGTATTCCAACACCTCCACCATGGCGGCCAAATCAGGCCGGCCTTCATCTTCGATGCGGATTGCGATGTCGTAGGAAAGCGACGCCAAAAAACCCTGCCAAACAGCGCGCGTTCCATCCGGCCCATGCAGCAGGATTTTGTCCTTCAAGCCCGCAGTCCAGGCGGTATGGATCAGCGGCCCCATTTCCAGCACGTGATCCGAATGCAAATGCGTGATGATGATGTTCCGCAGTTCCGGCAATGCCATTCCGGCTTCCACCAGGGCGCGCGTCACGCCAAGCCCACAATCAATCACATAGGGATGACCGCCAATCACCAGCAAATGCGACGTTGGCGAAGGCCCGCCTTTACGAATCGCAGGGCCACCCTTGGTGCCGAGCAGCACCAAGCGATCCGGCTGAGGGGGCGCTGCGTTCATCTCACCAAGCCTGTTTCTTTTTCGGGTTGAAGCGTTGCGGGAAGCGCGTTTCGAAGATGAAAGCCATGGTGCCGGTTAGTTTCACCGGCTTCAATTCCGGGATCAATCGGGCGATAGCGGCGGGATGAACGATTATCTCGACCTCAGTCGGTGCGGCAGCGATAGTGTTCTCTGGGCGACGCATGTGTTCAGCCCTGCGATTCATTGGATGGGGCGGGGGCAGCCTGGGGGGCGTTGCAGGCACATCTGGCGGTGTCCCTCTCCCATCGCGGGAAGCTTTCAGCCAGGGCAATGCCGATCCGGCAGGCCGCCGCCGTCGTGATGAGACTAAACCAGATCGTCTGTACCAGTGCGTCAGTCTCCGATAGGATCTTTGCCAAATTGAGAACCCAGGGAGCGGAACCTCCTTCAGGCGCCCGATTCATCATTGCATAGAAAATGATGATGACGGCAAAGAAGGACCAACTATTCCAGATTAGATTAACGAAAGCCTTAAACCACTTGCGGCCACCATCCTTGAGCCGCGCGTGGAGGATCGCCACGAGAATGCTCTCGACCGCGCCGCCCACCAGAAACATTCGGACCTGACCCAGCCATAGTGCGTCCTCAGGTTGCAGAGTGGTGATGGCAGCTAGTGTCACGAAGCCGGCAAGGAAGAACCAATAAAGGAAGTTGCGAAGGATATAACTCGTGGCGGTCATGCAGCATCCTGCTTTTGCGAAAGCGCTATCAACAGTCGCTCTGCGGTGAATTGCGTCCAACCGGCAGGGCATCGGGCAATGCCTCCGTCTCGAAGGAATTGCCGAAGCCCGACATGTAAGGGGGTGAAGCAGGCGGCTCAGTCTTCGGCATGGTCAGGCTCCGGCGCGTTTCATTCAACCTTGGCGCCGGATATGCGCACCAGCTCCGCCACGCGCGGCATTTCGGCAGCGAAGAAAGCGGTGAATTCCTCCGGCGTGCTACCCACTGGCTCATAACCAAGGGTCAGGACACGTTCGCGTATCTGCGGGTCCTTAAGGCCAACGGCCAAGGCCTGCGAGATACGTTGCACCGCCGCCGGCGGCGTGCCGGCAGGCGCAAAGGCACCAAGCCAGGAAGAAAACTCATAGCCCTGCACCACTTCCGCGACAGCAGGCACATCTGGAAATGCGGGTGAGCGTTGTGCCCGCGTGATGGCCAGCGCACGCACCTGATCCGCGCGGATTTGCTGCACGGTTTCAACGATAGGCGAAAACACGATGTCCACGCGTCCGGCGACAAGGTCCGTCATGGCCGGCGCCCCACCGCGATAATTGATATGCGTGAATTGCACCTGCGCCAAATGTTCAAACAGCGCCGCGGCGAAATGCTGCGAAGACCCCGCCCCCGCCGTGCCAACATTGACTCGCCCCGGATTAGCCCGCGCCATGGCCACAAGATCAGCAAGGGTGCGTGCCGGAAAGCCCGGATGCGCCACCAACATGCTGGAGCTTTTGACGAAAAGCGAAACTGCAGTGAAGTCCTTGATAGGATCGAAGGGTAGGCTGCGATAAAGCGCCGCATTCACCGCCTGCGATCCCATGGAGGCCACGACCAGCGTATGCCCATCCGGCGCGCTGCGCGCCACATGTTCGGTCGCAATATTCCCCGCTGCTCCGACACGGTTTTCCACGACGGCAGGCTGCGGTAAGGCCGCCGAAAGCGCCTGCGCCATCAGCCGGCCCGTGATATCGGTGGAACCGCCCGCCGCGAAACCCACTACCAAGCGTATGGGCCGGCTTGGCACCCATTCCGTGCCTTGCGCGGAAGCCCCCCGCATCATCAGTGGCGCGCCCGCGATGCCAGTCATCAAAGTTCGACGATTGATCATGATTTTTCCTCCCTTTTCTTTCTGTTTTACGAATCAGACATCGAAGAAACCTGTTTCCTCCGCGCCCTGCAAGTTCATATCGAAGACGTAGGTGTTTGCCCCTACGCCTTGCACGCATCGTGCAATCAAGGTTTTGCGCTGTTCGGGCTGTTCGACCAAGCGAAGACCCGAATTCTTAGCATTAGCTGCCACCTCATCCTCGAAGTAAAGCCGCGTCAAGAGGCCAAGATTGATGCCGCGCGCGACAATCCAAACCAGGATACGCGGCAACCGTTCCAATGTGCGGGAACTGATGGTGGCGGGCCGCACCGTGGTGCAAAACAGCCAGCTTGTCGGCGTTGATCTTGATGCGGCGCAGCGCGCATTGCGCGCGGCATACCGCGCCGCCATGCCGTCCCTCGCTTGCGTTGTGCAAGCGTGGTCAGGCTTTGAGAAGGCCGTTTGCGCGCATTACCTGAATTGGCTTGGGTGTTGCTGAGAGATCGCGATGCAGCGTGCGGCACGAAGCGCCGAGCTGCTGGCTTATTGAAAAATTGGCGGACCCGAAAGGATTCGAACCTTCGGCCTTTGCCTTCGGAGGGCAACGCTCTATCCAGCTGAGCTACGGGTCCTTCAACTCGCTTCTAGCCTGACCAACCCCCTCAGGGGAAGGGCTCTCTCGCATCCCCCCTCATTCCGCCGCGCTTGATTGCTCCAGCCGATAGGGATGCGCCCGATACGCCCCCAGGATTTTCATGGAGGAGGAAAAAAAGGCCAGCTCCTCAAGGGCGCGGCGCAGCCCAGGCTGTTCCGGGTGGCCATCCACATCGCACAGGAATTGCGTCGCAGCGAAGCGCCCGCCAACCATATAGCTTTCCAGCTTGGTCATATTGATCCCATTGGTGGCAAAGCCCCCCAGCGCTTTGTAAAGCGCCGCCGGGATGGAACGAACCTGGAACACGAAGGTCGTCACCACATTGGGCGCATCCACCGGCGCATCGGCCCTATCGCGGGACATCACATAAAAGCGCGTGGTGTTATGCGCCTCATCTTCCACGTTCCGCTTCAGCACTTCCAACCCATAGATTTTGGCGGCCAATTCGCTGGCGATCGCGGCATCTTCCACGCCGCCCCGTTCGGCGATCAGCGCCGCCGCACCCGCTGTGTCGGCCTCAATCACCGGGGTCAGGTTCATGTCCTTCAACAGCCGCAGCACCTGGCCCAAAGCAACAGGGTGGCTATGGGCGCGCTTCAGGGTGGCCAGGCTCGCGCCCTTGGGCGCCAGCAGGCAGTGCTCAACGCGCTGGAAATGCTCGCCCACCACGAAAAGCCCTGAATCAGGCAGCATGCGGTGAATATCGGGCACGCGGCCGGCCAGAGAATTCTCGCAAGGCAGCATCGCCAGGTCACATTGCCCATCGCGCAGCGCCACCATGGCCGCTTCGAAGGATGGGCAAGGCAGCGTGTCAGACCCCGGATAGGCCGCGCGGCAGGCAAGGTCAGAATAGGCGCCGAGTACGCCCTGGAAGGCAATGCGATGGGCTGACATGGTTTTTTCTTTCAAGGGGCCAATAACGCGCGGGCACGTTCCAGATCTTCCGGCGTATCCACGCCGAAGGGTCCGTGTTCCACCCGGGCGGCGCTGATTTTCATGCCGGCTTCGAGCGCGCGAAGCTGTTCCAGCTTTTCGCGCAATTCCAAGGGGCTGGCGGGCAGGGTCACGAAGCGGTCCAGCGCCGCACGGCGATAGGCATAGACACCAATATGATGCCAGCGCGGCCCATCCCCCCAGGGAATTGGCAGGCGGGAGAAATAAAGCGCCGGCGCCACGGTGGCTTCGCCCGAAAAGGCACAGGCGCATTTCACGAAGGAATCAGTGCGCGCTTCATCCTCATTGGCGATGGGGCAAACCAGCGTGCCGATATCCACTGAAGGGTCTTCAAGCGGGGCCAGCACGGCGCGCAGCGTCTCGGGCCGGATGGTCGGGAAATCGCCTTGCAGATTAACCACAACATCATATTCGCCCTCGGGGTCCAGCGCCTGCATGGCACGCTGCACACGATCCGTGCCGGATGGCACATCATCGGCCACCAGCACGGCGCGGGCGCCGGCGGCGCGGGCGGCTTCGGCGATTTCCTCCTCAGCGCAGGCAACCGCCAGGGGGCCGATCCCGGCTTCCCGGGCGCGGTCCAGCACATGGGCGATCATGGGGCGGCCATGGATATCGGCCAGCGGCTTGCCGGGCAGGCGGGTCGCGGCCATGCGGGCGGGAATGACAAGGATAGAACGCAAGGAAAAGGGCTCCTGCCGCCTTGTCGGCGGGAAGGGTGATCTATATGTTCCGCCTGTCTTAAAGAAGCGTGCCCCCTGGTGCAAACCGGCTGGCAACGCCTGGTGTGAGGAAGAGCTTGGCCATGAGTAACAGTCTTGAAATGAACAAGATTTTCGCTGCCATCCTGACGGCGGGCGTCACCTTCGGCGCTGCTGGCTTGATTGGCCGCCTAATTGTGCACCCGACCCCGCTCAAGGAAAGCGCCATTCAGATTGGCGAACCCGCCCCTGTCCAGGCTATCGCGGCCATCGCGGCACCGGCGCTTGAACCCATTGCGCCGCTGCTGGCTGCCGCCAATGTGCAGGCCGGACAGCAATTGGCGCAGCGCCAATGCGCTTCCTGCCACAGCTTCAATGAAGGTGGCCGTTCCGGCGTTGGCCCGAACCTTTATGCCATTGTGGGCGCCAATCACGCGCGTAGCGAAGGCTTCAATTATTCCGTGGTGATTCGCGGCATGGCCAATAAGACTTGGGGCCATGAAGAGTTGAACGCCTGGCTCGCCAATCCGCGCGCCTATGTCGCGGGCAACAAGATGACCTATGCGGGCCTGGCGAGTGTGCAGGGCCGTGCAGACGTTATCGTCTATCTGCGTTCGATTTCGCCGAACGCGCCCGCGCCCTGATCCCGCAGAACTTCATCGCGGTGGCGGAAGCCGCCGCCGATCGGGCAGCGGCCGTGATCCGGCCGTTCTTTCGGTCTGCGCTTTTGGTGGAAGCCAAGGGCGATGCCAGCCCCGTGACCCGCGCGGATCGCGAGGCTGAAGAAGCGATTCGCGCCCTTCTGGCCGAAGCTCTGCCGGATCATGGCGTGATCGGCGAAGAACATGGATCGGAACGCCCGGATGCCGAATGGGTCTGGGTGCTGGACCCGATTGATGGCACGCGCGCTTTCGTGACCGGCAGGCCGATCTTTGGCAGCCTGCTTGGCCTGCTTCATCGCGGCAAGCCGGTGCTTGGCATTATTGACCAGCCCATCACCGGCGAACGCTGGCTGGGCGTTTCCGGCCAGCCCACGCGCTTTACCGGCCCCTTTGCCGGCACCGCGCGCTGCCGCCCCTGCCCTACCCTGGCCGAGGCCGAGCTTTCCTCCACCAGCCCCGATATGTTCTCCCCCGCCAATCGCCCCGGTTTTGACCGGCTGCGACAAGGCGCCCGGCGCGTCACCTGGGGCGGCGATTGCTATGCCTATGGGCTTGTCGCGCTTGGCCTGATTGATGTGGTGGCGGAAAGCGATTTGCAAATCTGGGATTGGGCAGCGTTGGTGCCGGTGATTGAAGGCGCGGGCGGGCGCGTGACGGATTGGTCCGGGCAGGCGCTGCATCCGGGCAGCGATGGGCGTGTGATTGCGCTGGGCGATGCCCGCCTGCTGTCGGAAGCGGTTCATCTTTTACAAAGCTGAAACACTGCGCCATTGCCCCAGGCGCTTTGAAACCCCATCCTGAAGCTTATGCAACGTCGTGACCTTCTGGCGCTTGGCGCCACTTTTGCCAGCCTTCCCATCGGCGCCCGCGCCGCCAATCCCGCCGGGGGCGACAGGCCCGGTGAGGTCGTGCGCACCCATGCAATGGCCCTGCTGGGGGAGCCCGCCTTGCCGGCGGATTTCACCCATTGGCCCTGGGTGAACCCTAACGCGCCCAAGGGCGGCGAAATCACGCTGACCGCCATCGGGTCCTTTGACAGTTTCAACCCCTTCATCCTGCGCGGTACGCCCGCCGTTGGCAGCAACCTGATTTATGACACGTTGCTGGCGCGCAATTTGGATGAGCCCTTGTCGCAATACGCCCATCTGGCGCGCATCATTGAATTGCCGGCGGACCGCAAGGGCGTCACCTTCGAATTGCGCGAAGGTGCCCGTTGGCATGATGGCCGCCCAATCACCGCCGAAGATGTGGTCTTCAGCTTCACTACTTTGCGCGCCAATGGCCGGCCCTTCTTCCGTTCCTATTGGGCGGATGTGACGGAAGTGGTGGCGGAAGATGCGCGGCGCGTAACCTATCGTTTCCGCACCGATGAAAACCGCGAATTGCCGCTGATTCTGGGTGAGATGTCCATCTTGCCGCGCCATTTCTGGGAAGGGCGCGACTTCACCCGCCCAAGTCTTGATCTGCCGCTGGGGTCCGGCGCCTATCGCATTGACCGCTTTGAACCCAATCGCAGCGTCGTGTTGCGTCGCGTGGCTGATTATTGGGGGCGGGATTTGCCCACCACGCGCGGCATGTCGAATTTCGATGCCATTCGCTATGAATATTTCCGCGACACCACCGTTGCCTTTGAAGCCTTCAAAGCCGGGCAGATAGATTTCCGCACAGAAAATGTCGCGCGCGATTGGGCCACGGGTTACGACTTTCCTGCGGCGCGGCGGGGCCTGGCCACGAAGCAGGAAATTCGCCACGAAATCCCGACCGGCATGCAGGCCTTCGCCGTCAATCTACGCCGGCCCTTGTTCCAGGATGCGCGGGTGCGCCGCGCGCTGATTGAAGTGTTCGACTATGAATGGATGAACACCAACCTGTTCTACGGCGCCTATACGCGGACCGAGAGCTATTTCTCCAACTCCGATTTCGCCTCTCGTGGCCTGCCGGAGGGACGCGAATTGGAAATCCTGAACCAGTATCGCGGCCGTGTGCCGGCGACTGTCTTTACCGAGGAATATCGCCTGCCGAAGACCGATGGTTCAGGCAATAATCGCGAGGGACTGCGCCGCGGGCTTGCGTTGCTGCGCGAAGCGGGTTGGACCGTGCGCGACCGCCGCCTGGTGAATCCGGAAGGCAAGCGCTTTGAATTCGAAATCCTGCTGCAAGGTGCGACTTTTGAACGCGTGGCACTGCCTTACGTGCAATGGCTGGAACGTCTTGGCATATCGGCGCGCGTGCGCACCGTGGACCCGGCGCAGTATCAGGTTCGCGTGGATGCCTTTGACTATGACATGACCATTGACAGCATCGGCCAGGGCTTTCACCCCGGCAATGAACAACGCGATTACTGGACCTGCGCCAAGGCGCGCGAAAACGGCAGCCAAAACGTCGCCGGCATTTGCGACCCGGTGATAGATGAGCTGGTTGAGATGGTGATCACCGCCCCCAACCATGTGGAACTTATCGCTCTCACCCGCGCGCTTGATCGCGTATTGCTGCATCATAATTTCATGGTTCCGCATTGGCATAGCCGCAGCTTTCGCATCGCCTTCTGGGAACGCTTTGGCCGGCCTGAGAAAACACCGCGCTTTGGCTTGGGCTTTCCCACCGCCTGGTGGATAGACCCCGCGCGAGATGCCGCTTTGGCAGAAGCCCGGCGCAATCTTTAGGCATGGCTGCTTATCTTCTGCGTCGTTTGCTGCTGGTGATTCCGACTCTGTTCGGGATCATCCTGATCAATTTCGCCGTGGTGCAATTCGCGCCCGGCGGGCCGGTTGAGCAAATGCTGGCCGAATTGCGCGGCGAAGGCCAAACCATGGGGCGCATCACCGGCGAAGGTGGCGGCGAAATCCGCACGCCCAATGCTTTGGAACAGCGCGGCACCGGTGGCGGTGGCGGCGATGGGCCGGTTGGGAATTATCGCGGGGCGCGCGGGCTTGATCCCGCCATTGTTGCTGAAATCGAACGCGCCTTTGGCTTCGACAAGCCCGCGACCACGCGCTTCAAGGAAATGATCCTGGGCTATCTGACCTTCGATTTCGGGAAATCGCTGTTTCGTGACCGGCCCGTGATTGATCTTATCATCGAAAAAATGCCGGTGTCCATTTCGCTTGGCCTTTGGTCCACGCTGCTGATTTACCTGATCTCCATCCCGCTTGGAATCCGCAAGGCGGTACGCGATGGATCGCGCTTTGATGTCGCGACATCGGCGGTGGTGCTGGTTGGCTATGCCATACCAGGCTTTCTGTTCGCGATTATACTGGTGGTGTTTTTCGCCGGCGGTTCCTTCTTTCAATGGTTTCCATTGCGTGGGTTGAACAGCCCAGGGTCAGAGACTTGGTCGCTGGGCGCGCGCATTCTGGATTACGCCTGGCATATGGTGCTGCCCACCATTGCGTTGGTGATTGGCGGCTTTGCGACGCTGAC